>CAYGXH010000445.1:0-2864 GCA_964353675.1 uncultured Chlorobiaceae bacterium | reverse complement strand
TCGATTTAACAATTTATAACCAGAACCTGTCCCTGATCCGCGAGGAGCGGAATATCAAGCTCTCAGGTGGTATCAGCAGTGTCCTAATTCCCGATATTCCCTCAACGATCGATGGAACATCGCTTCACTTCCTGAGTCTCACGGAGCCACTTGGTGTCCGTGTTCTCGAGCAGAGTTATCAATACGACCTCGTGAATCAGGCAAAACTTCTGGAGAAGTATATTGGTCGAAACGTTGAGTTTATCCGTTTAAATGAAGAGACAAAAAAAGAGTATACCGTGGAAGGGAAACTGCTCTCGTCCTCCTTTTCAGGCGGCCTTGTAGCGGAGATCGACGGCAAAATTGAAATCAATCCGAATGGCCGGCTGGTTCTTCCCTCACTTCCCGAAGGACTGATACTGAGGCCACAGCTCGAATGGCTTGTCGAGACCACGCGCCCGGGCGAACATAAAACCGAGATCAGCTATCTCGCAGGCGCGCTTTCATGGAATGCGAATTACGTTGCGCTCCTTGATAAAAGCGACACAAAACTCGATATGACCGGATGGGTAACGCTTGTGAACAACTGCGGGACGACATTCAACGATGCGGGGTTGAAACTGGTTGCCGGCGATGTCAATATTGTGAAGAAGGATTTCGAGAGAATGCGGACTATGGATATGATGGCAAAAGCGGCAGAACCGCAATTTACACAATCAGAACTGTTTGAGTATAAGCTGTACACCCTGCAAAGGCGCACGACGCTGAGGAATAACGAGACGAAACAGATAGAGCTGATTAACGGGAGGAACGTTGCGGCAAAAAAAGTATTTCTCTATGATGGTCTTTCTGATCAGTGGCGTTACTGGTTGAATGATTACTCATACAGGAATCAGGGGAGTTTTGGTCAGCAATCGAATCAGAAAGTGGGAGTATTCGTTCTGCTGAAGAACGATTCGAAATCAGGTCTTGGCATACCCCTGCCTAAGGGTAAAGTACGCGTGTATAAACGTGATGATGACGGCAAGGAACAATTCATCGGCGAAGATCAGATAGATCATACGCCGAAGGATGAGGAAATGAAACTCTATCTCGGTAACGCCTTCGATATTGTGGGCGAGCGTGCTCAGAAGGATTTTAAGTCGTTTGCAGGAGGGAGGGTTATTGAGGAAACGATCGAGATTAAAATCCGCAATCATAAAAAAGAACCGATTGAGGTTTTCGTCTATGAGCATCCCTGGCGTTGGAGCGAGTGGAAAATAACAAGGAGCAGTGCAAACTGGGAGAAGGTTGATCAGTCGACGGTCAAGTTTCCTGTGAATGTCGGGAAGGATGAAGAAAGCATCGTAACTTACACAATCCGGTACTCGTGGTAGGCTAAGAGAACACCCGCCACAAAGATGGCGGGTAAACAGATAACACAGATGCGACAGATTTACACAGATGAGCATCTGTGTTCCATTATCTTTTTCCCTGAAGAAACTCCTCGCACAGATTCATTTCTTCTTCACTTCCGAGAAAGACGGGAGTATGCTCGTGCAACGTTGTGGGCTGGAGATCGAGTATACGCTTAGTTCCGTTAGTTGCCCGCCCGCCGGCTTGCTCAATTATAAATGACATGGGATTGCATTCGTAGCAGAGTCGCAGTTTACCTTTAGGATTTTTCCTGTCACCGGGATATGCAAATATACCGCCATAGAGCAGGGTACGGTGCGCATCGCCAACCATCGTTCCGATATAGCGCAGCGAATATGGCCTGCACGTTGTTTTATCCTCCTCTTTTATATAATTGATGTAACGACGCACGCCTTCATCCCAGTAGCATGAATTTCCTTCGTTGATGCTGTAAATGGTTCCCTTCTTTGGGATTGTGATATGTTCATTGGAAAGGAGAAACTCACCGACGCTCGGATCGTACGTGAAACCGTGGACTCCGTTTCCGGTTGAATAAATCAGGACGGTGCTCGATCCGTAAATGATGTATCCGGCAGCCACCTGCTTGTAGCCGGGCTGGAGACAATCGTTGAGCGTACCTTTGCCCCCGTGTGAAATTCTCCGGTAGATGGAAAATATGGATCCAATCGTCACGTTCGCTTCAATATTGGATGAGCCGTCGAGCGGATCGTAGAGGAGTACATAAGTGCCCGACTTGTACTCTTCCGGTATATGCAGAATATCCTCATTCTCCTCCGAAGCCATGACGCAGAGGTGACCGCTGTAGTCCATTGTCCGATAGATTGTTTCATCGGCAAACTCATCGAGTTTCTGAATAATGTCCCCACTTATATTTTTCCTTTTTGTGGCTCCCATAATATTAATGAGACCCGCTTTACTCACTTCTCTCCAGACGAGTTTGGCTGCTACGGAGAGGTCGTGGAGAAGGGCTGAAAATTCGCCTGTTGCGGACGGGTAATGATGTTCCTGTCCGTGAATGAATCGTTCGAGCGTCATGAGTTTTTTCATTGTCGGCATTTCCATTCTTACGTTGCTTAACCTGATGGGAATAAATATTTGGAAAAATGTAGTAAAATCTCTTCCTATATGCAATACCGATGCTTGCCTTTTATGAATAGAGTAACTATATTCCGTTTGCACGAGGGGCACATCTGAGGTTTCTACCTCACTGAACGGTTTTACGATAACTATAGTACAATTATGAAAATTGTTGCATGCATCAACCACGTGCCGGATACCGAAGCAAAGATAAAAATCGGCACGGATGGGAAAACAATAGATAGAACAGGAGTAAACTTCATACTCAATCCGTACGATGAGTTTGCAGTGGAAGCAGCCCTCCAGCTAAAGGAAAAAATGGGGGGTGAAACCATTATTCTTACTCTTGGCGGCGACGGACACAAGGAAGCTCTTCGCAAAGCGCTCGCGAT
>CAYGXH010000444.1:0-2867 GCA_964353675.1 uncultured Chlorobiaceae bacterium | reverse complement strand
CACGCCGGATTACTCTCACGGATATTTATATCCTGAGTTATGAGGTTATTTCCGGCAATTGTGTATTGGTCGGAAAGAAAGCGGCTGAAGTGCATAAAATAAATCTTCGATCTATCCGGTTCACTGCTCTGTTCCTCAACTCTCGCGTACGTCTCCAGCGAAAGTGACGATAGCATTCTACCGATAAATCCGGCTGAATCAACAAATGCACTAAAATTAATACGCAACCGGCCGCTTGTTTTCAAATCCACACTTGGAACAAATTCTCCGGTCGGGACAGAAACGAGAACGAAATCACCATCGAAACGGGAGAGCAGGAAGTCCGGGTAATCGACCATATGATTGCCGTTGATATCTCCGCCGTAGATATAATTACCTGTTCCCTTCGGCACACGTTGAAAGATGCGATCGTACTTCGACGTGCGCCCGGTTGTTACCTCATAGAACCAATCCGATTCAATCCCCTTCTCCAAAGGATTAATCCGCGTCTGCGATCGAATAAGCGTTGAGTGCAGGTCTTCGTTCCCACGGTATTTGAAAACATCCGTAAACTGCCGATCACTCACAATTAGGTCAACCGCGGATGAGAGCGGCCTCCAGCTCCGAAACTGAAAACCGTAGTGATGCGACACGCTCCTGGAAGCGCTCTGCAGTGATCCCTGTGCGAGAGAATCATCCTGCCGGAAACCGATTTCACTTGTGACAAGAACCGTATTCGCATCGCCTACCGAAAGGCCGGGCAGGGCTTCCCGGTAGCGATACGAACCGGTCGAAAGAGTATCAACATTCTGATCACGATTTTCTAAGTTTTCAAAAAACGCATTGATATGAGGAACAAAAATGCCTTGGCGATACTCTGCTCGGCCACGGTGTCTGATCCACTCTCCCTTCGTTTCAATGATGGAATTTGTCGTTGCAATTCTCTCAACATTATACTCAACGCCGGGGAGGGCGCCGGACTTAAGCACCCCACTTCCACTGTACCTGACGGACCTGAAAGCGTCGCCGCGACTCATCAAACCATATCCTCCGCCAAGCGATAAACCCTGTACCGGTGAGTATGTCATCATGAGTTCCCGGATTTCTTCATCCCCTGCAGTCGTATCCCGTAGATTCCATATCCGATCGAACTCAATTTCATTCATACGCCCCATGGGCATAAATCGACTGCCTGTGAATCGTTCCTTGAGAAGGATCTCGAGCGATCCGACATTTAATCCGCCTATACGGATCGATTTAGGGGCGTAGGTTGCGATAACTTTGAATGCCTGACCGGTATTTGAATCATCTCCGATCGATGAAAAAGTATTCTGATCCACCGAGGAAGTTATATACTCTCCATTGATGATCAGATTATCGGATACCTTACCGCTGAGATTGAAATCGATGAGCGTATGACTTTTGGGCATCGGAAGAAAAACAACCGGCTCATACCTTCCGTTGAGCAAACCACTGAATTCATAACGACCGGACGATACCTTCCGGTAATTTCCGCTCCCCTCGCCGACATAACTAAATGTGACCAGGTAAACTGCATTTACTGTATCCTCCGGCTGGAAATGATAAATCTGCAGAAGTGTATCCGATGTACCCACGCGCCGGAAAAGGGTGTCGAGAAGAACATACTGCCCTTTCCCGGGACCCACGTACTCGGCGCCTGGTTTTCGCGAGAGCATCCGGTCGGCGCCCGCACTGCGGAGAATATCCTTATCTGAATCGGTCAGGGATATATCGACGGTGGCATCTCTATCGTCGCGCTCCTGCGCAATCATCACTTCAAACTGCCAATGCTTGGAGAACAGGTTGCTCGTTACCTTCGCCGCAGTTAAATTTCTGTTGAATTGCCTGTCGTTATACTCAAAATCGACGACGATTCTCGTTGCGTTTGTCATGATTCGCTTCGGCATGAACGTAACCTCAGCGTTCGCATAATCGATCGTATAGTCTGCATTCTCACCGCGGTCTATGCGGATTCCGTTGATGTATACTCGTTCCGTTCCAGCTATCACAATAATCGCCCGTTCTCCCGATTCACCAGACAACTGATAAGGTCCTTGAATTCCGTCAACACCGAGGAATTCATTGGATGTATATTTCCCACGTGTGGTTGCTGCAGATACCAGGATATCGCCGGTGCTCCCGCCTAGGGAATATGTATACATTCCTTTTGCACCCTGCAGCTTCCGGGTGAAAGTGCCGAATTCACTCCCCGTCACATTCAGATGAAAATCCCCGAGCGTCCCTGTAAATCTTGAACCTCTCGCCTCGATGAAAACCTTGTCGATTTCCTGGAGAGTTTGGGTAACTCCCTCAGGTTGGATCGGCGTGTTCTCATCGGTCAATGCTGCAGTGAGGCGAATATCGTCACTGAGGTTACCCGCCATCTGAAGCCGGAATCCGGAGTTCAGCGTAAGGTCGCGATTGGTACCGACCGTGATCCCGCGGAGCAGGGAGCCGTTGGCCTGCATGTCGGACCGAAAAAGATCATCAATAAAAAACGGTTTCTCCGGAGTTTTTTTCACAATCCATTCTTTCGCTGAATCAGATCTCGCCATAGCCTCACGCTGCTGGTATTTTTCTTTAAACCTGAAAGGCAACGCCTGGTAACGAACCTTAACTTGGTGGACAACGCTGTCTAGCGTAGCGGGTACATATATTTCAGTATGGAGAGTAAGTCTCCCGCGGCGATAATCGATGGCATAATCGAGTTCTCTTTGGAGTATTAATGTATCGAAATAGACGATTTCCGAATGGGGATTAATGAACTGATGCTCCAGCATAAGTACAGAGTCGTTATGCGTCCGGACGGCAAAGTTCGCTTCAAAGAACGGTTGATGCGAGGCAGAATCCGACAACTGTGCCGCGAG
>CAYGXH010000443.1:0-2881 GCA_964353675.1 uncultured Chlorobiaceae bacterium | reverse complement strand
GGACTCGCCGAGACCAAAGAGCAGCGTTCCTTTGGTTCCTGACTCACCGAGACCAAAGAGCAGCGTTCCGCTGGTTCCGGATTCGCCGCGCCCGTAGTAAAAGTCTCTATTTTTTTAATAAAGCTCCGGTAGGATTACCTGCCGGAGCTTTTTTGTTTTTATTATAAAAATTTTTAAAATTCCATCCTGTAATGCGCATCACACTGGGCAAAGGACATCACATAACCGGAATCAAAAATAAATGAGAAAAACGATCACAACCCTCCTTCCTTCAGGCCTTTTTATTCTAACTTTTTTCACGACCACCGTCGCAGGAGTCGGCTGGTTGAATAAAGACATGACGGATTTAGCTAATTTCAGCTACGGCCTGCCGTACTCAATAAGTCTCCTCGCATTTCTCCTTGCCCATGAATTCGGACATTATTTTGCTGCACGCTTCCACAGAATCAAAACAACATTGCCCTTTTTTATCCCCGCCCCACCCATGTTCGTTAATCCTTTTGGAACCCTCGGAGCGGTGATACGAATCCAGAGTCCGCTCTATTCAAAAAAATCGGTTTTTGACGTGGGCATTGCGGGTCCGATCTCCGGACTGATTGTCGCCCTCATCATCCTGCTCATAGGCTTTTTCACGCTGCCCGGGAAAGAATACATATTCACTATACACCCTGAATACCGTTACCTTGACTCCCTACCGACATCAGGTTTCTCATTCGGTAATTCATTGCTCTTTTGGAGCTTCTCACAACTTTCCAGTACGCAGGGCTTCATCCCGCCAATGAACGAAATCTACCACTATCCGTATCTCTGCATAGGCTGGTTCGGCTTTCTAGTGACCGCCCTTAACCTGATACCGGTCGGACAGCTTGACGGCGGGCATATCCTCTATGCTCTCGTAGGCCATAAACTGCACAGCAAAATCGCCAAATATTTCTTCATATTCCTCGTCGTACTCGGCCTTTCAAGTCTTCTTCCCTTCATCGGTTCGAAATACTTCCTGTCGACTACGGGTTGGCTTCTCTGGGCTGCGATTCTCTTTTTCGTGGTTAAACTTGAACACCCACCCATACCCGACGAGGAACCGCTGAGCCAGGGACGTCAAATGCTCGGATGGCTGATGCTGATCGTATTCATACTACTCTTTACGCCAGTCCCGTTTACGGACGATTCCATCCTGCAGTGAATGCTTGACTTTCAGCTCCATATTTCTTAGTTTTAATTGAGATTACTACTAGGAAAGGTATAATCAACACACTCACTTGTTACGCGTTGTTTCCTTCAAAAACTGAAATTTATAAAATAACACCCCCGGATGCGTAATACGGGGATATTCATCAGCATAAAGTAATGCAGATTAATTACAGGCGAAATATTATCATCCGCATAAGTATAACCTTTCTTCTCTTGATTGGAATGTTACTTGTGTCGGCTTGTGAAAACGAACTCGACAGAAATATAAGCGGTCTGATAGACCTGCCGTATCTCTTTGAAGTAAGCCTAAACCACACAACCCTCGATCTCGATACCGACACGACGGGAAGCGTCGATTCCGTCAGTTTAAACACATACATTATATCTGTAACTGCTACTGGCTCAGCAATCCTCCCAGCCGGAAGAAACACAGCAGGATTCGTCCGGATATTTAAACCGACGTCTTCAACACCGTTTTTCCGGACCTCATGGGATATGACTCCGTCGTCAACCGATACTTCACAATTTTTAATACCGCTCCATTTTACAATTCAGAGAAATGATGTCGGCTCGATTCGGCTCGAATTTGGCTTACAGACCAACACGGGCGAAATAAGCAACACCGTCATACACTCACTCCGGATTACACGAAAAAACATAAAACCATACCTCCATAACATTATAGCGCCCGATACAATATTTCGGCCGGTTTCAGGGACGGTCCTACATATATTCAGCGTGAGTGCCGCCGACTCCGATGGTTACAGCGATCTCAGGGAAGTTTTTTTTAAGAGGATACTCCCCTCCGAAACCGATAACTACTTATTGTTCGACGATGGCGATGTGCAATCATCCGGCGACGAGGTACCGGGTGACGGCCGCTTTACGAGAATACTAAGTATCGATTCAACGGCTCGCCTGGGCGACCAGGTTTTCCTATTCCGTGCTTCGGACAGAAGCGGAGCACTGAGCGACTCACTGCTCCACACAATCACGGTACTCCAATGAAAAAATCTGCCGTGAAAATAGCGCTCGTTTGCTTTATATCTGCCGGATCGCTATGTGCACAAATTCCGCGCTCTATATCTCCCGATAAGAAACCGTTTGCGCAGTATAACTCCCTTCCGCCAAGCAACAGTGTTTCTCATATCGCCATCGATAACTCAAAAATCTACATCGGTACCGGCAGGGGTCTGGCGCTGAGCACTGACATCGGTTATTCATGGACATCCTTCGGCGATGATCCTGCATTCGCACACGGCGGAATCTATGCAGTGGCAGTCAGGAATGATACCATATGGACATCGACCGGGTACGACAAAGAAACAAACGCAGGGAGCGTCCAGACCGGAAGCGGGTATATCTTCCGGATCCATCCGGATAGTCTATGGCAGTCCGTCGGTCAGACTCTCGATGCGTCGGGTGACAGTCTGATCGCCTACGGCATCAATGATTCTGTACGTATTCTCCCAGTCGTTGTACCGGAACAGAACATAACTTTTGATATCGGGCTTGCCGAGGGCGCTGTGTGGATTGCCAGCTGGGCGAGCGGATTACGAAAAACTATCGATAACGGACAGAGCTGGCAGAGAATTTTACTGCCGCACGATTACATGAATACGCTGACTCCTTACGATACACTGTGGTCCTACTCCTCGAGCGATACAATGAAAATCAGGAGAATTTTCAA
>CAYGXH010000442.1:0-2890 GCA_964353675.1 uncultured Chlorobiaceae bacterium | reverse complement strand
CTAAACAGGCAGTACGTAACAAATGTATTTTCACGACCCATACACCCGTCGCTGCCGGACACGATCGTTTCCCCGGCGATCTTATCGAATTTACGCTGAAGCCGATTGCCGACTGGATGAAAATGTCGATGAGGGAATTCATGCGGCTTGGGCAAACGTATTCAATGGAAGAAAAAAATGAATTCGCTATGACCGTCCTCGGTCTCAGAATGTCAAGGGCCGCAAATGCCGTCAGTCGCAAACACTCTGAAGTATCAAGAATTATGTGGAGCGATATCTACCCGTCGCTGAAGGTGAGTAAGGTTCCGATAGCCCATGTCACAAATGGCATCCATATAACGAGCTGGACAACACGCCGATCCTGGGAATTCTGGGAAAGACACAATTCCCATAAATGGAAGGCACATCTTAGTGACGCACGCTTCTGGAAACATGTCACAAATCCGGCTATCGTCTCTGATGAAGAACTCTGGGCTCTCCGGTATGAACTCCGCCGATCGTTCGTCGAATTTCTCAGAGAGCGTGCCCGCCAGCTGAAGATTCTCGGCGGACAAAGCGGCGAGGAGGCTCTCTACCGGCTCCTGTCATTTGATGCATTGACGATTGGTTTTGCACGTCGATTTGCACCATATAAGAGAGCGCTTCTCTTATTTTCCGATCTGGTCAAAGCCCAGGAGCTGTTTGACGACCCACAGCGGCCGGTACAAATAATTTTCGCCGGAAAATCACATCCACGCGACTCCGAAGGGAAGGAACTACTGCGGCGTGTCATCGATATCACTCACCGGCATCCATTCTTCGGGAAAGTTATCTTCATCGAAAATTATGACATGAATGTTGCCCGGCACCTCATCTCCGGCTGCGATATATGGTTAAATACACCCCGGCGACCGCTGGAAGCGAGCGGAACAAGCGGTCAGAAGATAGCCATTAACGGAGGCCTGCACGTGAGCATCCTCGACGGATGGTGGGATGAGGCATACAACGGCAAAAACGGATGGGCAATCGGATCGCGAAAGCATACCGACCTGCCGGCAGACCAGGTTGACGGACAGGACGCAGAATCACTTTACCACGTACTCCAGGAGGAAGTAATACCGCTCTTCTATCAACGTGACGCCTCAGGTATTCCCCGAAAGTGGATAGAGAAAATGAGAAATGCGATGAGAACAATCATCCCCGTGTACAATACTCACCGGATGGTTTCGGAATATTGTAAGAAATATTACTTTATAACACGGAGATCAAAGTAGTCTCCCCGATCAGGAAGGTAAACAGTGATAATTCCGCGAATGGGATCATATTTCCATTCTCCGCTGCTCTCGTGAAGTTCCCGCTTACCTAAACGCACAACCGAAGGGCTTTTTTGCACATCATGCACGGCCAATTGTATGATCCGTGCCGATGTTTTATACAAACCCTCAGGTTTATCAAATCGGATCATGTAACCGGTATCGGTTGATGTTACAGAAACTGTTCTCAGGTTGTATATACCGCGCCGGTAATCGAACGATTTACCATCATCATCATATATGATAATCGACGAAGAGTCCGATGGATATATCTGTAACAGCAGAGTATCGAGCGGACGTTCGTCAATGTATTGAACAACTGACCTCTCGGATATAATCGAACCGGCTTTAACAAAGAATGGTATCCTCTCAAGCGGTGCATCGACTGTGACTGACACAGGACCTTTGTACTTTACCCCGGTCCAGTAGTCGTACCATATGCCTTTAGGTAAACTGATATCACGCTGCCGGTTATCTTCCCAAAGTACAGGTGCAACAAGGAAAGCATCCCCAAATAAAAAAGTGTTTTCCTGCCAGTATGTTTCTTCATCCTCCGGAAAATCAAAGAAAACCGGGCGCATGATCGGCATTCCGTCTCGTTCAGCCAGAAAAAATTGAGTGTAGATATAAGGGAGAAGGCGATATCGGAGCTCAATCGTTTTTCTATTTAGCTCTTCGAAATCTGCGCCATATGACCAGGGCTCCTTATCTTTTGAGCCGGCAACGGTATGTGCCCTCATGAAGGGTGTAAATATTCCAAGCTGAAGCCATCTTGCAAACAATTCTCCGTTCGGATTCCCGATAAAACCACCGATATCCGTCCCCACAAAAGATTGGCCCGATATGGAAAGATTTAAACACATCGGAACTGCCATTTCGAGGTGTTCCCATGAGCTGATATTGTCACCCGTCCACGCTGCCGCATACCGGTGACCGCCTGCATAATTAGCTCGTGTGAGAACGAACGGTCTTTCATTCGGGCGAAGCTTCAACAGACCTTCGTACGTCGCGCGGACCATCTGCATCCCGTATATATTGTGATTCTTGCGATGATCGGTCGTACGCCCCTCATCGTCATGAATTACCTCATCCGGGAATGTTTTTGTCGGACTGTCGAACACTGACGGTTCATTCATATCATTCCAGAATCCCGCGATGCCAATATCGACGAGATTCCTGTAGAGAGATCCCCACCAGCTCCGGGCGCTTATTTTTGTGAAATCGGGAAAAACACAATCGCCGGGCCAGACTTTACCGACGAAAGGATTTCCTTCAGGAGTACGAACGAAATTATCGCCAAGAATTCCCTCATCGAATACCCAGTAACCTTTTTCGTTCTTGATACCCGGATCAATTATCGGAACAATTTTAAAACCAAGCGCGGCAAGATCCTTCACCATACCTGCTGCATTCGGAAACCGCACAGTATCCCACGTGAAACAGCGATACCCGTCCATGTAATGAATATCAAGATAAATTACATCGCACGGTATTTTCTTGTTCCTGAATGTTTCACCCAATTCGCGCACTCTTTGTTCCGGATAATAGCTCCAGCGGCTTTGCTGGTAACCGAGCGCCCACTTGGGCGGAAGGGGCAT
>CAYGXH010000441.1:0-2896 GCA_964353675.1 uncultured Chlorobiaceae bacterium | reverse complement strand
TATGTCCCAAACAAACTATGACATAGACATCAACATTGACACCTTGTCTATGTTCTGTATTGGGCTGGAATGTTCGATGAACTCCGGTTTGATGTAATTGCACACCAAACTTAACTATAAAATGGCATGGTTAAGTTTACAACGGTTACCTTAACTATAAATTTCCATAATTAAGGAAATTTCTAGGTACAATGCTATAAAACTTACAAAACATTGGATTGTTATAAAATGAAGAAAAACGCTTCACTGATCCCACAGAAAAGAATTGAGCACTCGATTGTTCTCCTTAGAGGACAGAAGGTTATTCTTGATAAAGATCTTGCAGAAATGTATGGCGTTAAAACACGCGATCTTAACAAGGCAGTGCAACGGAATAGAGACCGCTTCCCCGCAGATTTTATGTTCCAACTTACTCAAGAAGAATTTAAAAATTTGATGTTCCATTTTGGAACATCAAGATGGGGTGGGACAAGAAAACTGCCGTACGCCTTTACGGAACTTGGCGTTGCGATGCTATCCAGCGTATTGAACAGCAAACGCGCCATTCATGTGAACATACAGATTATGAGAGCATTCGTAGCACTGCGCGAATTGCTTGCTTCCCACAAAGACCTTGCCCGCAAATTAGATGAAATGGAAAAGAAATACGACCAACAATTCAGGATCGTGTTCGAAGCAATCCGACAATTAATTTCGACTCCAAAAAGCATACAAGATAAGCCAAAACGTCGGATCGGTTTTATAGTTGAAGAGTCTAAGATCATTTATACGCCTAAAAAACATAAGCTCACAAAAAGGAATTAATCATGACTGATGCATCTAAACAAACAGCGATTGATAATGTTCATCGAGGGAAAGAAAAACAAAATGTAATGAATCGATGCAAACTAATTTTCGTCCTCACTGCCTTATTTCCCCTCATTATTTCACTCGGCGTTGGTCAATCTTCGAAAACATGGAAGATACCTTCTAATGCTCCGCTTCTTACGAAGTGGGCAAAAGATGTCTCGCCGCAAAATGCTCATCCGGAATATCCGCGCCCACAGATGGTAAGGAATGAATGGATGAACCTTAACGGACTCTGGCAATATTCCGAAGCGAAGCAAGGGGAAGAACCGCCCGCAGGCAAACAACTCGACAGTATCATTCTAGTCCCCTACCCTATCGAGTCTGCGCTATCCGGAGTGATGAAAACAACGGAGCGACTCTGGTACCGACGCACATTCGCTCTTCCGGGGAAATGGAAAGATCAGCGGATACTTCTGCATTTTGGCGCTGTGGATTGGGAAGCGATTATCTACATCAACGGAAAGAAAATCGGAGAACATCGCGGCGGTTATGATCCCTTCTCTTTTGATATAACTGAAGCATTAAAAAAAGAAAATCAGCACGAAATCATTATTGGAGTCTTCGATCCTACCGACACCGGCAACCAGCCACGCGGGAAACAGGTCCTAAAACCGCAAGGGATCTGGTATACGCCAACTACAGGCATCTGGCAAACAGTTTGGCTCGAAGCGGTACCCGTCAATCATATCACTGAATTATTAATCACACCGGATGTTGACAGTAAATCACTTTTATTGACAGTAAAAACGAGCGGAGGCAAAGAAGTCCGTGCAACTGCACATGCCAGAAATAAGATCACCGGGAAATTGCTCGGAAAACCCGGAATCGAGCTAGTAATTCCTTTGGATACTTTGATATTATGGTCTCCTTCGAATCCCTTCCTCTATGATCTGAAGGTGGAACTTCTTCAAGAGGGAAAAGTTATCGACGAAGTAACGAGCTATTTTGGAATGAGGACAATCGGCCTTGCAAAGGATGCACTCGGAATTCGACGAATTATGCTGAACAACAAGTTTGTCATGCTGGTGGGTCCACTGGATCAGGGATTCTGGCCCGATGGTATCTATACGGCACCAACCGATGAAGCGCTGAAATATGATATCGAAATTACTAAGAAGCTCGGTTTCAACATGGCACGGAAACATGTTAAAGTTGAGCCGGAACGATGGTATTACTGTGCTGATAAATTGGGCTTGCTGGTGTGGCAGGACATGCCGAGCGGAAATAATGAGACTCCCGAATCAAAGAAACAGTTTGAGACCGAGCTTGAACAACTCGTTCAGACTCACAGAAACCACCCATCAATTATTATGTGGGTTGTGTTCAATGAAGGATGGGGACAATATGACACCGAAAGACTTAGTGAATGGGTAAAAAATCTCGATCCTTCGCGGCTCGTCAATAACGCCAGCGGTTGGACCGACAAAAACGCCGGCGATGTGATGGACATACATAATTACCCGAAACCGCAATCACCAAATGCAGAACCGAAGCGAGCGATTGTTCTCGGTGAATTCGGCGGCTTAGGTCTTGCGATCCCCGATCACACCTGGAAAAAGGAGCACTGGGGATACCAGGGGATGAAAGATAACGAGCAACTGACATCCAAATACGAAAACTTTCTCAGGACTGTTTATGAATTTAAGGATGACCCCGGATTGAGTGCGGCAGTCTATACACAAACCACCGATGTGGAAGTGGAGTGCAACGGACTTCTAACCTATGACCGATCGGTTATCAAACCGGATCTTAAACGTGTTGCCGTAGCGAATCAGGGTGATTTTTCCAAACTCCCTCCGCCGCCAATCGTGAAGATCATCCTCCCTACCTCGAAGGAACAAGGTCAGCAGTGGCGCTACTCACCTGATCAGCCCCCGGATAACTGGTTTAAATCTGAATTTGATGATGCCTCATGGAAATCGGGTATCGGCGGTTTTGGCAAAATCGGCACACCGGGTGCGACCGTCCGGACAGAATGGACCACACTAAATATTTGGTTGCGCCGTGAGTTTACCCTAAATGAGGTACCGGAGAAAAACCTATTCCT
>CAYGXH010000440.1:0-2914 GCA_964353675.1 uncultured Chlorobiaceae bacterium | reverse complement strand
AACGACAAAGTTCTCATCGTCGACAAAAACCAGATTCTCTCATCGGCGCGTCGAACAGCGCTCTATGCAAGTTCCACGACACACCAGGTAAGATTCTCGATGAAGAAGGGGACAGTTACCATATCCGCAGAAGATATTGACTTTGGAAGTGAAGCGCGTGAAACACTGACGTGTGATTACTCGGCAGAAGCTATGGAAATTGGATTTAACTCCGGCTACATCATCGATATACTTTCCCACATTGATACTGATGAAGCAATGTTCAAGTTCAGCTCGCCTACGCGTGCAGTCATCATCCAGCCGGTAACGCAGAAGGAGAATGAAAATCTCCTCATGCTGGTGATGCCGGTGCGATTGAACGTTTGATCACCATGAAAACATGCGTCTTACCGAACTACGTCTGAGGAACTTTCGAAACCACAGGGACTCCTCGTTTGAATTCAATGACAGAACGAATGTGTTTTTGGGAGAGAACGGGCAAGGGAAAACAAACGTCATTGAGGGAATTGCATATCTCGGATTCACGAAAAGCTTCTATGCCACGCATGATTCATGCGCGGTTCAATTAGGTCAGCAGTTTTTTGAGGTAAACGGAATTTTCGTTAAAGATCCGCAGAGAGAGTACGCCATTCGTCTGGCGTATTCAATTGAGAACAAGGAGAAATTGTACTCGGTCAACAAAGGTGTCGTTGAACAGTTTACGTCGGTCATAGGTCAATTCCCGATAGTAATTTGTTCACCCGAGCATGCTCCGATAACAACCGAAGGGCCATCTGAGAGGCGCAAGTTTATCGATTTGATCCTTTCCCAGTCGAATACTACGTATCTGCAAAACCTGATTGATTACCGGAAGGTCCTGCATCAGAGAAATGCGATTCTACTGGAGGGATTAAAAGTGAAGCAGTCGGTCGAACAGCAGCTCGAACCCTGGACTGAACAGCTGTTGCGGCACGGGAGTTATCTGATGCTGAAACGTAAACAGTTCCTAGACGTCTTCGGAGAATTCATCCGGGATGCATACGGTCACATCGTAGGCGATGGCGAGGAACCATCGCTTGAGTATGAACCGGCGATAGATGTCAGCGGGATCCTCTCAGACCGCGATATCTATGACCTGCTGAGAAAAAGATTGATTGAACGCAGCGGTGACGAAAGAAGAATGGGCACCACGCTGGTGGGACCGCATCGGGATGAATTCAGAATGATGATCAACGAGCTTGATCTGCGGCGGTACGCATCCCAGGGACAGCACAAGACGTACCTCGTGGCAGTGAAGATAGGCGAATTCAGGTACCTCCTGGATCGTTGCGGGGAACCGCCTGTCCTTCTTCTCGACGATATTTTCAGCGAACTCGATGACGTACGATCGGCACGATTACTTTTATACGTCGGTACGCTTAGCCAGGCGTTCATCACAACAACCAGACCTCTGGCATTTCCTGGCGCAGTTCAGGATCAGCAGAGCGTAACGACGTTCTATATCAGAAACGGCATCGTTGAGAAGGAAAAAGCCTTAACGCGGTGAGAGGGATGGCAAAGGCAATAAGATCGGTCGTGGAACAGGTAATTAAAGAGCTTCAGCTGAGCAGGACACTGCTGCAGTACAAAGTGCTGGAGGAGTGGGGAACGCTCGTTGGCGACCGGATTGCACAGGTGACAACCGTCGAGCGTGTTGTTGACGGAAAACTTGTGGTGAAAGTGAAGTCCTCGGTATGGCGCAACGAACTTACGTTCATGAAAGGGGAGATCATCACCAGGATTAACGGCAGATTTAATGAAGAAATCATAACTGATATAATTTTTAAGTAGAAACAGGTATGGGAAATAAAGGCAAACCAAAAGAACAAAAAAAGTACAATGCGCCTGAGGTGAAAAAGAAACAGGCAGGCGGATACACCGCAGACGATATTACGGTCTTGAAAGGTCTTGAACCGGTACGGCAGAGGCCGGCGATGTACATCGGTGATGTGTCAATGCGGGGTCTCCACCATCTTGTGTACGAAGTAGTAGATAATTCCATAGATGAGGCGCTCGCAGGTTACGCGACTAATATCTCCGTAACAATCAACAAAAACGGCTCAATTGCGGTGGTCGACAACGGCAGGGGAATCCCCACCGACATCCATCCGGGTGAAAAGAAATCGGCGCTTGAGGTTGTTATGACTGTTCTGCACGCCGGCGGAAAATTTGATAAAAATACCTACAAAGTATCTGGCGGCCTACATGGTGTCGGTGTTTCCGTAGTCAATGCGCTCTCGGAATGGATGGAAGTCGAAGTTTACCGTGACGGAAAAATATGGTATCAAAAGTATATCCGCGGGAAACCGCAGGCTGATGTAAAAACAATAGGTAAGGGGGATTCAAAAAAGACCGGTACAAAAACTACCTTCCTGCCGGATGGGGAAATATTTAAAAACCGTACGTTTAAATTTGAAACGATTGCGGAGAGACTGCGTGAGCTGGCATTTCTCAATCCTGATGCCGAGATGCGGATTCTCGATTTGAGGGAGGGGCAGGAACAGGAAGAGAAGTTCCATTTCAAAGGAGGTTTGGTTGAATTCGTAAAATACATTGATGCGACACGCCCGGCGATTGTCCGTAAACAGGTGTACGCAAAGGGTCAGACAAAGGATGAGAGCGGTCGGCTGGTTGAAGTGGAAGTAGCACTCCAATACAACGATCAGTTTAACGAAAACATATTCACATATGTGAACAATATTAACACGCTTGAAGGGGGTACGCATCTCATCGGTTTCCGCAGCGCCCTAACGCGATCTCTCAACAGCTATGCATCAAAAAATAATCTTGTAAAGGAAAACGGAGTACAGCTGACCGGAGATGATTTCAGGGAAGGTTTAACAGCGGTGCTGAGCGTCAAGGTGCAGGAGCCACAGTTCGAAGGACAGACAAAAAC
>CAYGXH010000439.1:0-2915 GCA_964353675.1 uncultured Chlorobiaceae bacterium | reverse complement strand
TTTATCGCCAGTGGATCTTCCCCTGCATGCTCTTTGAATTCCTGCCTGGTTTGCATGTCAAAGCTATAGTAGTTTTCAGTCGGTTCACATGGAAAACGGATATAGTCGAGGTGTATCCAATCGACTGGATAGAGCCGGGCGAGCTCCGTCATTAAGCTTATTTCATAATGCCGAACTTCCGGTAGTGCAGGATTTACGATGCCCACCATCTCAGATTTCCTGCTCCGAATGAGCCAATCCGGGTGTTTCCGGACTTCCCCATAGATACCACCTTCTGTAAAGACACAAAACCAGGGATGCACCGCCATATTTCGTTTTTTGGCTTCCTGATTAAATGTACCAAAGAAATCCCAGTTCCAGGCAGTATCTCTTTGGGCTATTTGACTTTGATAATACACCAGGCCTGAAGTGGATTTTACCAATACCATGAGAGTATTGATGCCGGCTTTCTGATATTCATCCAACGTCGCCTCTATTTTGGATAGCGCTGCGTTCTTTTCTGTCCCAAAATATCCGGGATGCAGCCATACGCCGCATATTTTTTCTCCCTGTCGGTCATTATCTTTTTGTGCAGAAAGAGAAACAGTAAATAGAACCGAAAGGGTATATAGTGAAATAATGAAACAGGTTCGTGACATGCCAGATCCCCATCAATTGTTAAAAAGACAAACAGTGGAATTTAGCTAGAAAATCAGGAAGTTTCAACATTTGGGTAGAATTGTCATTGGTCAGCCGTCATTAGTCATTTGGAGCTGGTACTCTGTACTTTGCATAAAAAAACGTCATTAGCCTGCCCGTCGTCTTTATGGCTGGTCATTAAGCAGAGAGCGTAGAGCAGAGAGCAAAGAGCGATGAGCGGTGGGGGATGAGCGAATAACGGAGAGCAGAGAGCTATCAACGCGGAGTTTTGAGCGCTAAACTCTTAGCTCTCTGCTACTCCTTATTTGATTTTCGGTAAAAAACCGACTACATTCTACCGACATATCCAGGGGAAAAATGATCCGCCACAAGGACGGCGGACAAGTCCACCAAAAAGATGGCGGACAAGTCCACCAGAAAGATGGCGGACAAGTCCACCAGAAAGATGGCGGACAAGTCGGTTAAACTAGATCGCGCTATAATTAGAGAAGTCCCGGTGAATGTAAGATAATGCCAGGGAAGAACATAAACCAGGTAGGGAATGAATGAGCCAAGCAATGATATCCCTTGAAGTTATCGAACGAAGAATCTTTCTAATTCGTGGAAAAAAAGTGATGCTGGATTTTCATCTGGCGGAATTGTATGGAGTTCCGACGAAAAGGTTGAACGAACAAGTCCATCGCAACGTCAATCGGTTCCCGGAGGATTTCATGTTTGAGTTAACTCAGGAAGAATCCGAAAGTTTGAGGTCGCAAATTGCGACCTCAAAGATTAACCGAGGTGGGAGAAGATACTTTCCATATGCTTTTACCGAGCAAGGCGTTGCAATGCTTTCCAGTGTATTAAGAAGCGAAAGAGCTGTGGAAGTCAATATCCAGATCATGCGCACATTTGTCATCTTGAGGAGATTCCTCTCTACTCATAAAGAACTTGGCGAAAAGCTAAAAGATCTTGAGGAAAAGTATGATACCCATGATCGGCAGATCAGAGCTATTTTCGATGCGATTAAACAGTTAATGCAACCGCCAGCGAGACCGAAGAGGCAAATTGGATTTAGGATAGAAGAGTCAAAAACAAAATATCGAGTAAGGAAACGGGGAAAACGATGATCGGGCAGACAATTATCCGCTATCGAATCATTGAGAAGCTGGGTGAAATGCCAACATTCCCCACGAGCTTGCGAGTGGATGGAATGTTGAGCATCCCGCCCATCCTAAGCTTGTTGAAGGATGGCGGGAGCGGCATGAGGAGCAAACTATGATAGGTCAGACGATTTCACATTACAAGATTCTTGAAAAATTAGGCGAGGGTGGAATGGGCGTGGTCTATAAAGCCCATGATACCGAACTCGACAGGGACGTAGCACTGAAATTCCTTCCACGCGATGTTTCCTTATCAGAAGAAGAACGTGCACGCTTTAAGCACGAAGCTAAAGCCGCATCCTCACTCGATCATCCCAACATATGCACCATATTCGAAATCGCCACGACGGATGATGGACAGATGTTCATCGTCATGGGTTATTATGAGGGCGATTCATTAAGTAAGAAAATAGAAAAAGGACGCCTCGGTGTTGTTGATGCAGTCTGGATCGCTATCCAGATTGCAGAAGGTCTGCAGGCAGCGCATGAAAAAGGTATTGTACACAGGGATATAAAGAGCAGTAACATCATTTTAACAGAAAAGAACCAGGTGAAAATCCTCGATTTCGGCTTAGCTCGGAAGAAAGGGCTAAGCAAATTGACGAAGACAGGCACAACAGTAGGTACCGCTTTTTACATGTCACCTGAACAGGCACGTGGAGATACGATCGACCACCGGACTGACCTCTGGTCACTGGGTGTGGTGCTATATGAAATGGTTACGGGGAAATTACCATTTCGCGGAGAACATGAAGCGGCAATATTGTACTCTGTTGTGAACGAGGAACCACAACCAATACAGGCATCTGTTCCGGATGCTTCACCGGAGCTCATACATATAATCCGGCGAGCGTTGGAAAAGGATGCAGCTGAGCGGTATAAAACAGCTGAAGACATGCTAATTGATCTGAGAAGATTAAAAAAGGATACATCGAGGGATGGATTTGCACCTGTATCTGATTTCAGGAAAAGGTTTTCATCCCGTAGAAATAAAATGATAATTGCCGGAGTCATATTAGCACTCCTCTGTGTTGTAGGTTATCTGATATTTTCAGAAAAAGGTGGTGAAATCAATTCTGCATTTACGGCGCGCTGGATTCAGGTCCCGTTCAATCAAATCGGTTCACTGCCGGC
>CAYGXH010000438.1:0-2926 GCA_964353675.1 uncultured Chlorobiaceae bacterium | reverse complement strand
CGAAATACAGCCGATGGAGTCGGGAATTTTCGGAACAAGCTCCGCCTTTAAACCCGAGCCGATCGAAATTGACGTGAAAGTTGTCATGCTCGGCGATGCATATATCTATTATTTGCTGTACGAACAGGACGATGATTTCAAAAAAATCTTCAAGGTACGCGCGGATTTTGACACTGAAATGCCGAAACACCGGGAGTCGGTGGAAAAGTATGTTCAATTCATCAAGATGATATGTGATGATGAAAAGCTCCGGCCTTTCGATAAAACCGGCCTCTCGGCAGTCATTGAATACGGCGTACGGCTCGCAGGACGACAGAATAAACTCTCTACACGCTTCAACATCATCGCAGACATTGTGCGGGAAGCGAATTACTGGGCAGCCACCGATAAAAACGGCCGTGTTACCGGTGTGCACGTTCAAAAGGCTATCGACGAAAAAATCGAACGCATCAAACTGGTCGAAGAGAAAACGAAGGAATTGATCCACGACGGGACTATTATGATCGATACCGAAAAAACCGTTGTCGGGCAGATCAACGGCTTATCCGTTCTCGACATGCGGGAGTATGCTTTCGGTATCCCCTCACGAATCACCGCGCAAACTGCGATGGGACGGCAGGGAATTATCAACATAGAACGCGAAGCAGAAATGAGCGGCCCCCTGCACAATAAAGGTGTCCTCATTATCAGCGGGTACTTCCACGGACTCTATGCCCATAATAAACCTCTCGCGATGACTGCGAGCATAACATTTGAACAAAACTACGGAGGCGTCGACGGCGACAGCGCGTCGTCGACCGAGATTTATGCGATTCTTTCAAGCCTGTCAAAAACACCCCTCAAACAGTCGATCGCAGTGACCGGCTCCGTCAACCAAAAGGGCGAAATTCAACCGATAGGCGGCATTAATCAGAAAATTGAGGGATTCTTCGATATCTGCTCACGCCGCGGACTTACAGGATCCCAGGGCGTCCTCATTCCCCATCAGAATGTGAACGATCTCATGCTCCGCAAGGATGTTGTTGAAGCCGTGAAGAATAAAATGTTCCACGTTTATGCTATCAGGAGTATCGACGAGGGACTCGAAATTCTCACGGACATGAAAGCAGGAAAAAAACTGGCCGATGGATCGTTCGAAAAAGGCAGCATCCACGAAAAAGTCAATGAAACGCTGACGCAGTACGCCAGGCACTGGAGAGAGCTTATAGTTCCATAAGCAAATATCTGCCACACATCAACTGCGGATTCTATGAAGCATATCTGGCTTGTTCTTAAACTCATCCTCCTTGTTTATCTCTCCTACCTTGTCTATTTTCTGGCGGTCAAGTATGATCCTGCGTCACCTGCGTTCCGTCCCGCTTTTGTTTTATGGATTCTTGATACAATCAATCTTTATATCCACGAAGCAGGCCATTTCTTTTTCAATATCTTCGGCCGATGGATGCATTTCCTCGGGGGATCTCTCTTCCAATGTCTAGTACCGCTTGCATTGTTAATTGTTACGTGGCGTCAGAACCACTCACACGCATACTACAGCGGATTCTGGCTTGGCGAAAGTCTCATCAACGTCAGTATCTACATCAGGGATGCACCCTACCGGCGACTTCATCTTATCGGGAAGGGATTGATTCACGACTGGAACTGGCTCCTGTCGGGGAACCTTGAGAGCGCGGAACCGCTCGCCGATGTCGTGTTTATTCTTGGCATTATTTTATGCATTCTGGCTGTTTTAGCAGGATTTTTCTTTGCCTTCTACGATTTCAAATGGTATCAGGAGAAACCACTTCCAGAATAGCACTTTGCCTATCATTTAGGGAGAATTTGTAACCCCCGTGTAACCCGGTTGTAACTTCTGTAACTTGATACTTTAATTTATTATATAAACCAAACCTGACAAATGAAAATTGGATAGGGTTACAAGTTATTCGCGGGTAATTCACTGGATGATATTTTTTTATGTGATTTCAGAAGAGGGATAAAGAGGGAAAATATTTGCAGGGGTGGCTGGAGAGATTGATAATCTATTTTATAACAATTATGGTATAGACTTAATTATATGGATTTGGATAGTTTTGATATAATTTAAAAATATTTGGTAAAACGCTTGAATCTGAATCAGTATAAAACTTTCCTGAGATCAATACAGCATTTGTTAGATGATGAATAATATTTCTGTTTCTATAAAGTCTATTTGTAGGATTCCAGGTGAATTTAAATTCATTCTTACCACCAGCGATATTAACTTTAAATATTTGTTGTTTATGCTGACTTGTATCAATCAAGACAACATTTGCACTATTTAAGAAAATACAGGAATCAATTATATCAGGACCATTTAATGAAGTAGATGGGATTGGCGGCAGATTGAAGAGGTATGGAAATAAAAGAGTATTCTCAGTTATAAACTCACCTTTATCGGTTGTATAACCAATACTTTCAAGTGTGGCATCAGGGGCTCTCCATAGAACCATATATATTGAATCTCTATATAATAATGAGCCATCTGATATTTCTTTTGCAATGAGTCTGCATTTATACACCCCGCTATATAAATTTTCCTGTGATACTCCTAAACTATTCCATGCATAGCTATATCTACCTGCTAGGATTATTGTATCGAGCAGGATTGCTTTTAAATTGTTATTCAAATCATATATCTTTATTTCGGTATCACTATTCTTTGCTATATCAAATGTGATTATTGTAACTGGTGAATTTATAGAATTAATTTCATTTTTTAATTGATTATTTAATCCAACGCTCAAATCATTCCAAGTGGTAATTCTTAAACCCTGAACTGGATTACCTGAAGAATTCACTACGGTTATTTTAAAATAGAAATTATTTAAATCATCAGGTTCAGAAGTATCCGTACAAGACAATCCGATTATTCCCAGACATAGAAAGATTATAAAATGTTTTATTT
>CAYGXH010000437.1:0-2928 GCA_964353675.1 uncultured Chlorobiaceae bacterium | reverse complement strand
AACGCCGGCAGTATCGTGCCGGCGCAGAGGGGCATCATTTCCCTCATACCAGAAATCGAATATCGTACCGCTCTCACTCCCAGAGCCGGGATGTAAAAAATTGTATGATTGCCCGATATCCTGCGATCCGTCTGCCTCCTCAAGATCAACTCCTCTTCGTTTTTCATCGGCGTTTACGCTGTTGGTCAGAAGTTTCTCGTCGATTACTCGTTCATCAACGTGCCAGATGAGGATACCTCCATCATGGAAAACTTCTCTTTTTTGATCATATCCCCCGGGGAGACTCCAGTCGTACTCGTCCACATCCACAACAACGCCGGCGAGAGAATCCTGGTCATCCTGTGTAAAGCCGACCGTATCACGCGTCCATTCTTTGGTGACGATGTCGGAACCGAATGCAAGCCGGACAACGGCACCGTCGCGATTTGCATCGCGGTTCCGGTTTTCAAGGAGTAAATATTCACGACCGCTGAGAAGAATGCGATATACGGAATCGGATGAGAGACTTGCTGCTGGAAACGTATACACACCCTCAGCGGCATTAACTGGGATCGGTTCAATCCAACCAAGGAAATATTTTTCCCACGCTGACGGTTCCGGCGGGAAAGCACCGTTCCAGCTGAATATGGCTTGCCCATCCATCAAACCGAATCTGCCGATACCCGACCGCCCAGTTTTAGTATTAAACAGATCGGGGAGTCCGAGATGACTTCCGATACTCGCGGCGAGCAATCCGTTGATACCGAGCGGGAAAGGGACCTGCTCGCGCGATTCCGTTTCGGGAATGACAAGAGAATTTTTTATCGTATCCATCCCGCCGTTAATGACGATACCGGGGAATTCGGGATCGTTGAACATAGTCCGAAGCGTTGGGACCGAAATGTAAATGGAAGGGATATCGAATGGCGTCGGATCGTATCCATAGATGCTTACAAGATCAATATCGCGTCCCACGCCTGCATGGAATATAATAAATGCATCGTAGTCACGGTAGGAAATCGAAATACTCCGGACCCGGGTGAGCGAATCAACCGTACGCCACACGTCGCGCATGAACAATCCAAGTTCGGCATTCGTGCTGCTGTTTTTAGGCGGACTGTAGTAACGTATCTGCTGAGGGAGCCGGAAAATACTGTCGAGAAGGGTTGTGCTGACTGTAAGTTTCCCGTCGGAAACCTTAGAAAAATAATTCGAGACAAACGAAAGATGATGCCGGAAATATTCACCCGTATGAGGAGGCGCATCCAGACACGGTTTCGACGGCGATGTAAGATCGAACGTGCCATTTCCCGATGTGCGATCATCGTCATCCGTCGTAAATTCTACCATTACTGCAAGAACGTTTATATGTGATACAACAGACCGGTCCTTCTGTTGAAGTTCCGGATTTGGAACAAACGATTCGGGAGCAAGGGGATGATCAAGGACAATATGTTTAATTTCCTGAGCGAGTACGATCCCGCTAAAGGACAGAATGAGAATGAGGTTTCTGATCATTTTCTGCTAATCACTTAGGACTGATGAGGATTAATAATACGGACGACGCGGTTATCGCTTGTTTTTTTGGACAACCGCGTCGCGTTCAAAAAGGATACTGCCGTGTTACTCTACGACCTCTTGATCTTCACCGCCCCATCTGATGAGAAGGGTGAAACGGAGAGTTTCACTTAGCGGATGATTCTCCTCGATGGCTGAGAGGTAACTGAAATCAAATCCAAAAATATCCCATCGAATGCCTGCGCCAAAGGTCATAAACTTTCTGTTGCCGTAATCAGGGTGCTCGTAAAAATAGCCCCACCGTATGGCAAAGAGTTTCGGTTTACCGTACCAGTATTCCAGACCTGTGCCGATTGTTACTTTCTTCAAACCGCCGGACTCCCAGGCACTGAATAACGCTTTGGGAAGATCGTCAACATGCGATTCCTGCGTAATGACGGGTGGCGACTGTGCTGAATCCACAATCTGAGGATAGCGTCGAACAAGTAGCCGGCTGAAATCGATAACCCACGTAATATTGTTGTATTCAGTTTGCAGTGGCCTGACCGCTAATCCAAGCCGTAAGTTCGTCGGGAGAGGATCAGCCTGTGCCGCCTGAATGTAAGTTAGTTTTGGTCCAAGATTGGAAAGATTCATACCGATGCTGAAACGATCTTCTATATCCCCTATCCCCGGTAGAACAAGATGCGACGGATGCCAGAGAGTTCCGATATCAAAACTCACCGTTGATGCAACACCTTTGCGTCCCGGCTGATCCTGGGATTCACTTGGATCGAGTGAACTATGGATATAACGCAAGTTCAATCCCACTCCGAGATCATTGATAATCTTCGTTGCATAGCCGGCAGTTATGGCGAACTCGTACGCCTTAAAATTCCCGAGATCGTTGTTGAATTCGTCTCTTCGGTTAAACTCACCGAGATTGAGATAGATTACGCTCGCCGATACCGTACCGCGGATATCCTCGATATGATTTCGATAGGCGAAATATTCATAAAAGAGATCTGAGAGCTGGAATTGCGGCAGCCAGTTAGAATGCGTGATGCTCACCTCCTGGCCCGTTTCGAATGCGAGACCACCTGGATTCCAGTACGTTGCTGATCCATCGTCAGACAGCGCCGCACCCGCTTCACCCATTCCATCTGCCCGAGCATTAGGCGCTATGAGAAGAAATGGTACAGCAGATTCGCCCTGTGCTAAAATCTCGCATGGCGTGATAAATGCAAGAAGCGCAACCAAAATGAGTGCAGGTGCGACGGTTTTTCCGGTTCGGATTGATATCATAAGAGCTATCCTTCTGTTGAGATACTATTATTATTGATAAAATTTAATGGTTTTCAATACCCGTATGTCACTAAATGTACTACCTTTGACTGTTAGAATCAACTCACGTGAGAAGTACTGTGATTGATGCCTCTTCATCGCAGGATT
>CAYGXH010000436.1:0-2934 GCA_964353675.1 uncultured Chlorobiaceae bacterium | reverse complement strand
AATTACGAATGATGCCAACGGTTATGTCATTGCAGATGCGTTTAAATTCGAATATATAGAAGATGAAGGTTACCAGTTAAGGGGAAACATTTTCTTCGATCAGAATAACAACGGTAGATTGGATCAGGGTGAACCCGGACTCACCGGATGGGTTGTAAACCTTACAGGTCCTATGACGGCTTCTGCGGTCTCCGACACCGGTGGATTTTACTCGTTTGAAAATCTCAGGGAAGGTCAATACCAAGTCAGTCAGGTATCAAAATCTGCCTGGACTCAAACGCTGCCAACCTCACCGAACACAAATTATACTGTTAACCTAGCTGAAGGGACTCCTGTAATAACCTGTAATTTTGGAAATTATACTTCTAGTTACACGTTCTATCAGATAAATAAAAATTGGAATATATTATCGCTTCCGATGAAAGTAATTGATAATCATAAGAATATTATTTTTCCCACTTTAAATGGAGATGTATATTCATACATTGGTTATTATAAGTATGAAGAACAAATTGAAAATGGAAAAGGGTATTATATTCGGTTTCCTTACGCTCATAATCTGTATGTACCTGGAGTACCAATCTATAGTGATACTGTTGAAGTTGACAGCACCTGGAACTTAATAGGTTCAGTAGCCGCACCGTTCCCTGTAAGAGATCTCAAGACAATCCCCGAAGGCATAATCAATTCTTTTATCTTCGGATACAAAAGCAGTTTTTTTTCAGTTGATACTATCTACCCCGGTCTTGGATATTGGGTCAAAGCATCTGAGCCGGGGAAAATAATTTTAGCGCCAGGTTCAAATTCTTCTATAGCGTTTGAGAAAAAAAAATATTTGCTCGATGATTTAAATACAATAACATTTACTACCGAACTTGGTGAGGAACAAATCCTTCATTTTTCAGCTGATCGGATTCATGATAATCTGAATACGATATTTGAAATTCCACCAGTCCCGCCTGACGGAATTTTCGATGTGAGGTTTGTATCACCGTCCGATGAGCATGAGGGATCCATCGCGACCGTAATCGATGGAATCGATCAGATAGCGAAAATCCTGATACGAATACAATCAACTTCCCTCCCGATCAGGTTATCATGGAAAATCAGAGAAACTGGGAGTTTATACCGACTTCGACACAAAGATCGGATAATTCCCATGGAAACCGCTGAGGGTGATATCATAATAACGTCATCAGTTGATGAAATCGCGCTGGAATTTTTTAATCATACCCCATCACACCAACCTGCTTCATTTGCATTGCATCAAAATTATCCAAATCCCTTTAATAGCAGTACAAATATTCAATTCTCAATGCCATCTGCCGGTTATGTGCGTTTAGGTGTTTATAACCTCCTCGGAGAAAATGTCGGAACTCTATGCAACACGTTATTGCAGGAAGGCGAGTATAGCATGTCATTTGACGGCACGGACCTGTCGACCGGAATCTACATCTACAGGATTTTTATAACCACCTCAACGGGAGTTTATTTTACTAGCAGCAAACGACTGGTTTTAATTAAGTAATATCTCTCTCCAAAGTCATACCTTGTTTCCAAATGTGTTTTTTTAGGGATAATCGCTGAGTTTTCACGTTATCCCTTTTATTTTTGGATATTGGAGTAAAATTATTTATCATAATGTGACGTACATTAATTGATAAATACTTTGATTTTGATATTTTAAAGGATCACGATCGATCCAAAGGAGAAATCCAGACTTTTACCGTGAAATCAGACGATAAACATAGAAAACATGATAGTTCAGCCTATGAACTTACTGTCAAGGATTACCTTATAATACTATTTCGAGGTAAGTGGATTATTTTGCTGACATGTCTGATAATATTAGTCGGCATGATTGTTTATACTAAGTCTATCCAACCACAGTACGTTGCTACTTCTACCATCCTTGTAAATACAAGGTTCGCCGAAACGCCTCAATTTCTTAATGTAGTTATGGGGAACGCTCGAACTCTCGTGATGAACGAATTGGAGATATTAAAATCCAAGCAGCTGGCAGAACATGTAGCCAGAAAGTTATTAGACAGACTGTATATTGATACAGTCAGTAAAAGACCGATACGGGTAGTACATCAACAGGTTGACGGTGAAATCAGACCGGAACTCGCATCACTCAATTCGGTAATGTATCGACTGATCGGATCGGTCGATCTGGAGCCGATGCCGGGGACGGATATTATTGAAATTACAGCAAGCAGTGTTGATCCACAGGAGGCCGCTCTTATTGCAAATGCTTATGGAGAGTCTGCATATGAACTGAATCTGACCACGAGTCGATCCAAATCAAGAGCTCTTCGTGAATTTCTGGAACAGCAACTAAGTGTAAGGCAAACCGCTTTAAATGAGGCTGAAGATTCGCTTAGGAGATATATGCAGGAGCATGGGATAGTGTCATTGGACGAGGAGACGAGCGGTTTGGTCCGCCAGATTGCCGATCTGGAAGCTCAGGGTGACGCAACAGACATTAGTTTGCAATCAGCCACAAAAAAATTAGAATCATATGTAGAACAGCTGTCTCAGCAAGAAGTAAACGTTGCAAAAGTCATAGAGCAAGCCAACGATCCTTACATCAGCATGCTTCAGGAAGAACTTGCAAGACTTGAGGTTCAACGCGATGTAACGGTTGCGCAGAATCCGGCAGCAATCGGGCAAAATATCTACAATGAGCAATTGAACAAACTTGATAATCAAATAGCTTCTCTCCGTCAGACGTTGCGTCTGCGGACGGATGAGTTTCTTCAGTCGGTCATTCCGGGTGGCAGCGGAACAGGTTCGGACCAGAGAGATCCCACCGGCTATCTGAAACAAATTAAGCAGCAAATCATTGAGTCCCAGGTCGAAATTCAATCACTTAAAGCAAAACGAAAAGCGCTCGATGAAGCATTAAAACAATATGAACCTAAGTTCCAA
>CAYGXH010000435.1:0-2942 GCA_964353675.1 uncultured Chlorobiaceae bacterium | reverse complement strand
CGATCAGCGGTCGTCCCTGCTTCACCTTATGGCTCCGTCACTTGTCGATGTAAGGGTCGATCCCGAGGTCGAACACCAGATCGTCGACGAGAAAACGAACACAATCGCCGTTCAGACCGCATTACGCAAGAAGGTGATTGTTTCTGACGAGCTTTCGAGGAGTTCGATTGCGGCCTATTTCCTGAGCGAAACAGAGACGTTGAAACTGAAAACGCTGATATCGATCCCCCTCCTCGTTCAGAACGAACTTCAGGGTATTCTGGAAGTGCTCTCTCCCAAGGTCGATAAGTACGTCAAGGAAGAGCTGCAAATGCTCAGGATTATTGCCAATGAGCTGGCGATCGGCATGAGCAGAAAGCGGTTGATGGACGAGATTACGATCAAGAATATTGAGCTGGAGAATGAAAAGAAGAGAACAGACGATGCCAACGAAACGCTGAAAAGATTCCTTGCCACGTTCAGCCACGAATTGCGCGCACCGTTGAACGCTATCGTCGGATTTTCAGAAATTCTGACCGCCGATCTGAATTCGCTTCCTCCTGAAAAAGTATGCGACTTCATGAAGAATATCAACGCGAGCGGTAAGCACCTCCAGAATCTCATAAATGATATTCTGGATCTGTCGAAGATAGAAGCAGGCAGAATGGAACTGCACGTCGAAGCATATCCGATATCCTACTTCATCGAGAGTGTTGAACGGGTCATGCAGGCGTTGACACAGCAGAAGCATATCAAGCTTGTCTTCGATATCGCTCCCGACATCGATCAGCTGGTAGTTGATCAGACCCGCTTCAAGCAGATACTCGTCAACCTAGTCTCCAATGCCGTTAAGTACAGTCACGACAAGGGTACGGTAGTCGTAAGCATCAGGCGGTTCGTAAATGAAATCGAAATTGCTGTGAAGGACGAGGGGATCGGCATCAAACCGGAAGATTTGTCATGTCTGTTCCAGGCATTTCGCCAGGCTAAGAATTCCAGAGGATCGAAGGAAGGGACCGGACTTGGATTGGTAATAGCGAAGAAGTTAGTTGAGTTGCACGGCGGACAAATATTTGTCGACAGCGAGTGGGGAAAGGGAAGTACTTTCCGATTCCGCATACCGATGGTCGTTGCAGGAGAGATCGTCGAATCTGCCGATCAGCTTCTGCGTGTAGTTGGTGAGCAGACTCTCACCATGCCGGAAGGTGAAAAACCGCTCGTGCTCATCATTGAAGACAATCCGCAGGCGAGTCAGCTCATTCAGATGTACCTCCATGAAGCAGGGTATCGGACTGAACTGGCGAGGGACGGCATGGAGGGCATCGAGATGGCAAAGCGTTTGAAACCGCACATAATTACACTCGATATGATCATGCCGGTGAAAGACGGCTGGCAGGTGCTCAAGGAACTCAAGCGCCACCCGATTTGCAAGAATATCCCGATCGTCATCATTTCCATTACGGATGAGAAAAAGCTCGGTTTCAGTATGGGGGCCGTCGATTACTTCGTCAAACCGGTCAATAAGGAAGACCTCCTCACCGCTCTTAAAAAAATTCCTGTTGGGAGTATCAGCAGCAAACAGCATCCGAAAATTCTTATTATCGACGACGACCGCACGGCGGCAGAACTGATACAGGTCATGCTTGAAGCCGAAGGGTATGAAGTGATTAAGACGATGAACGGGAAGGAAGGAGTCAGTCTAGCTGCAACAGAGAGACCTGATCTGATCATTCTTGATCTCATCATGCCGGATATTTCCGGTTTCAATGTTGCTTACCAGCTGAAGCAGGAGCCCAAAACCCGGAGCACTCCCATCATCATCCTGACATCGATGGAAATCGATGAAGATACGAAAGAAAAAATGCAGGGCTTCATTTCGACGATAATGAGTAAATCGAAGTTTACAAAAAAAGATCTTCTTCGTGAGATCAACACTATCGAAAAAATGAAGTGATAGGAGCGTCTTAATAGATCAGAGCTCAGGGAGTAAAAAGCTCCCGATTCCGATCAGCGGAGGAGAATTAATTTTTTCGTTTCTACGGAATTCCGCGTAGTAAGACGGTAAAAGTACACTCCCGAAGCCAATTCCGAAACTTTAAACGGGACGGAATACGTCCCTGGTCCGTAAGTGCCCTTTAAGAGAGTCATCACTTTCTGTCCGAGGAGGTCGTACAGTATGATCTCTGCCAATTCCGCCGACTGTAATTCAAACTCTATCGTTGTCCCGGCAGAGGCGGGATTAGGGTAACTCTGCCTTAATATCGGTGAAATCCCGGTGAGAAATTCTTCAAGTATCCCGCGTCGATAGAAAATTTCCGCGCCCGCGGATGTCTGTGAATTCCAGACGATGTGGATGGTCTCTCCTGTCGAAAGGAGTGCGGGTTCGCTGCCTTCAGACAACGGTGAAGGGAAATCCAGCGGGCAGAAGTATGTTCCTCCGTTTCCGCTGTACCGGAAATTCACATTATATTGATCGCCTTCCCTCTGTTCCCAGGCTGCGGTTATGATTCTGTTATGCACTGCGATGTCCGGAAATTCATTGGATGTTCCCTCCGAGATAAGAACAGGAGGATCCCATAGTAGGGTGTTTTCATCGTCGAACCAACCGCTGCGGCGTAGAAGAATTGTACCGGATTCGTGCCATGTTACATATAGTGTCCCATCCTTGGATGCTGCGATTTTTGGATATAGTGACGGTTTTCTATCGTCGGATGAGATAATGTCGGGTCCGTACCAGTTCCGGCCTTCATTGATGCTGTAATAGTATCCGACTTCTGTACCTGATTCGCGGTTTGACGGACCGACGGCATGGAGAAGTTCTTGGGTCGCCGTCATATCGGAAAATTGAGGAGAGGCAGAATTCACAATCTGCCATGTGGCGCCGTTATCCTGACTCAGTAAGATTCCTTTTGATGTTGATCCGATTGATGTTGACATTGTTCACAACCACCGCATGAGGGCCT
>CAYGXH010000434.1:0-2955 GCA_964353675.1 uncultured Chlorobiaceae bacterium | reverse complement strand
CCTTATAACTCGCGTAACTTATATGAGCGTCCCCGTTTTTATCCATTGCGATGGCGTTTTCCATTCCACCGTCGGGATCTAGTACTTCTTTCTCCCACGAACCGCTCGCGTTTGTTGCGTATTTAAGTGTCTGTGGATTTCCTGTATGCCAACCAATAGGTATATGGTGGTAAACTATATGAATTTTACCGGCAGAGTCGACAGCGATTGAGTTTCCGGAGCTTTGGAAACCGCCGCTGTCAATAAGAGTTAACTGCCAGCCTGTGTCTGTTTTAGTTGCATATTTATAATCCTCCAAAGAACCGCCTACATAGCTGATATGAGGCTTGTTATCGAGACCTATAGCAATTGAAGTAACCATCCCCGCCATCTGGCCACCGACTACGTCAAATATTTCAGGATCGTGCCAAATACCATCCGGTGAATTGGTCATGTAAACCGCATTGGCGTGTCCATAATAACAGCTGATATGTGCATGGTCATTCGAGTCAAGTGCCATTGATGCATGATTAATGAAACCACCGAGCGTGTCGAAAGCCCATGTACCTGATGTGTCATTTATATAAATAAGCAGATCAGGCATTTCCACAGTCGCACGACCCATATAAGCGATATGGAGGTGATCCCTGGAATCAATTTTTAATGAAAGAGACCAAATATCGTCGGTACTCTGGCATATTGTTTCTTCCTGTTTCCAGTATCCATTCACATTGTTTGTGTATCGGAGCTGGTATTGATCTGGACCGTGCAAAACGTATGCAAGATGCAAGTTGCCGTTTCTGTCAGCTGTGATCTCAGAGATGGAAGAATTCCCGCTGTTATCAATTATCTTTTTTATCCAGGAGCCGGTTGTATTATTTTTGTATGTCAGATCACCCCTGTTATCTGTTGTATAACTGATATGTGCTTTTTTGTGTTTATCAACAGCGATCGAAGGATGGTATCCTGCGCCAATCTGTTGATGTAAATACCTATCGACTGTTACAACTCTGCAAGTATAATTGTTACTTTGGATGTAGTCAGGAGTAATGCTGCTGGTGTACACTTTATTACATATTCTCCCTTCATCCGTCGGCAGGACCACAATTGTTATTGTTACGTCGTTATTCGCCGGAATCGAATCAATATTGCAACTCACAACACCGGTGTCAAAACTGCAGACGCCGAGTGTAGAATTCATTGAATACATATCTAGATCACCGCACGGTTTATCCTGAACAAGCACATCTTTTGCTGTCATTGGTCCATGATTGAATATATTCAGAGTGTAAGTCAGATATTGATACACGCCGACAGGATCGGGCTCCGCACGGTGGGAGATAGCAAGGTCAGCTCCGGCAGGTCTTGTCCACATGTAGATATCCCAGTTTTGATTCACCTCGTTTCCGTTTCGTAAATCCTGCCAGACCGCTCGTCCATCCGACGCCGCGGGATTTTCCTGCTTGAACTGGAGAGAATCAACGATAACTACATCACCCCACAGCTGGTTGTGGAAATGGTAAGTATAAATTTTGGATATGCCGTTTCTGTCATCCTCGAAAGCAAGCGTATTGCCTGAAATTTTTGGAGCGGTCTGGTTCGATGAAGTGTCGTAATCCATGTCGATGTATTGTGATAAAGCGAAGACCTCAAGATCCTGAGGAGGATCGCTGTATGTAAAATAATTTAGATACCGCATAAAGATATCCCAGTTTCCGTTACGGTTATCTTCCCACAGTATCCTTTTCCCCCATATGGTCGGATTTAACTGTTCGGCTTTATCAGTACAGACCGCCTTTTCTTCTTTTGTGGTAAGGTCGTACATATAGATGTCATGATTGCCGTTACGGTCATCCTGCCAGACGATCTTATTACCCCAGATGGCGGGCAAGGATTGAAATCCGGAATGAGTACAAACGGGACTTTCCTCAGCTTCGCTCAGGTCGTACATATAAATATCTCCGCTTAGATCCCGGGTATCCTGCCAGACAATAATATCTCCGCTGATTGCCGGAAAGTTCTGGTCATATGCAGCAGTGCATATTGGAGTGATTGTCTCGGATGAGATATCATACATATAAATATCCCAATCATATCCTTGTGTTTCTTGCCAGACGATTCTATTTCCCCAGATAACCGGATTTGACTGTAAATTTGAAGTTGTGCAGACGGGAGTTTCGGTATCTGTCAGAAGGTCGTACATATAGATATCCCAATTTCCGTTACGAAAGTCCTGCCAGACTATCCGGTCGCCATAGAATGAAGGATATTGTTGTAATGAGGTGTTGACACAGATCGGTTTGATCGGATTCTGTCCGGAAAGATTGATTGTAAATATTGTATTAAGAACCAGACCGATCTGAATAAATCGCTTAAAAATTAAGTGTTTCATATACCCCTCCGCGATATGTCGGATTTATTATTTCCTGAATGAGATAACAGGTATCTCTATATTGAGATTGATGAAATTAAGATTAACAGGAATGTTGATAGTCATGATACTTCCGAACCGAGAATTCCCTTTACATAGGAAGGTACTAATATTTTAAATCAAATTGCAACTCTCCCGGATCTTTTATGATGTAATAGGATCCAAATAAGAAGCATTTTTCATGTTTTTGATATTAATCGGAGAAATCGAAAAAATAGATGAATTTCCCGTGGGCGGGAGAACCGGAATTATTCGATTAGTATGAAATCTATCTGCTGCTTCCCGGTATCCACCCGAATCACTCGAACGGTAACCTTTCTAAAGGATTTGTCTTACGACTTAACCTAAGTTACATTAGATGCTGGTATTCTATTTGAGTAATATAAATTTCTTCGTGTTTGTGTAATCCCCGGCCGATAATCTGTAAAAATAAATCCCGCTGGAAAGAGATGAACAATCGAATGTATATACGTAACTCCCGATCTTCTTCACCTCGTTTACCAGTGTCGCTACTTCCTGCCCGAGGAGATTGTAGACTTTAAGAG
>CAYGXH010000433.1:0-2970 GCA_964353675.1 uncultured Chlorobiaceae bacterium | reverse complement strand
CTCTTTACGAATCCAGCGCGCAGGCAGCCGGCGGTCTAAAAAACCGTACATTTCTTTCCAGGGCTCGATTCCTGCGGGGCCGGTTACATTTGCGGCGACCCAGCCCGTATCGATGAATGCAGTTGATTGCCAGCCCGCAGTTTCACTTTTCGCCGATTTCCACAGACTGTCCGTCTGAATGGTGATTGACGACCCGTCCGTGAATGTCACATGAAGGAGGCCGACAAGTCCGGCCGGATTGGGCTTTTCGCCGGCGTTGCGTACTGATGCTGCAAGAACGTTGGTTCCTGCGTGAAGATCGGCCGTGACATCGACATCTGCGACCGTCGTGTAATCTTCCTTCTTCAGCGCCTCATTGCCGTTCACAAAAAGTGCGCATTCGTTGTCTCCCGTGATGTAGCAGTGCGCAGTTTTAATCGTCCTCGCCTCGGGTAGTTGGATCGTCCGCCGGAAATACCGTGTCTCCGCAGGTACTGCTTTCCTGGCGTCCCCTTCGGGGAACCATATCCACTGCGTTCCCGTGAGGTGATATGTTTTATCGATTTCATCACGGCCGATCCACTTTGCCGTCCAGTCTTCGGGATGTAAGAGACCCATCGTCCATTTTGCAGTTTTGCTCCAGCTCGATGCTTTTCCGTCCTTGTTCCAGATCCGGACTTTCCAGAAGCACTGCATGTGCGACTGAAGCGCCTTGCCTGCGTAAAGGACATGGATGGAACGGTCCGATTCTTTCTTCCCGCTATCCCACAGATCGGCATCTCCGGAATTCAGTCGAGCTTCTGTGCTCGCGACCAGTATTTTATAAGCCGTCTGCCGTTCACCCCGGCTGTCGGATATCATCAACCAGCTTAGACGTGGTTGGAGAACGTCAATGCCGGAAGGATTGTAGAGGAACTCGCATCGCAGATCGGCAGGCTGCTGTGGAGAGGGGAGAGCAGTGTATTGAAACAACAGGAGATAAAAAAATAAGGCGGACAGCTTCAAGCAGATCATTTTATTTCGGTGTGTTTTAATCATTGTAATCCCCCGTTCTTCGAATCTGAACAATTCTTTTGTGATTTACGAAACAGTCGTAAAATACGAAAAGATTATTCCACATCAAATGATTTAAATCCTCATGCTCCAGAGCGGTGCCTGCCTGCCGGCATGGATTGATGATCGATGTTTTCGCTTGTTTGTAAATTTCTTAAATGCATCTGTTTCCAGAACAGTACCCTCGGCCGGGTTTGGATTCTTCACGTTGGGAGACAGCCTGTCATCGGCGATTACACAGAATGGGGATATCTTTACAGGCATAATCAATGGAGGTGTTTTTAAATCAACCGACAATCGCTCAACTTGGGTAATGACAGATACAGCATTAACTCACAATTTTGTAAGATCTCTATTTATATTGTCGAACGGAGATATTCTTGCGGAATTAACTATCATTCCGGTGGGTAAATAAAATGGGGGCAGGTCAATATTTCACTATCTGCTCTCAATCAGGAAACCTGTGGTCTCCATTGAAATAGAGACCACAGGTTATTTAATTTTACTTCACGAGCATCATCTTCTTAACCTGGGTGAACTGACCGTCATTGACAATCAGACGGTAGTAGTACACACCCGAGGCAAACGCTGATGCATCGAATTCAACACCGTTTGGACCTTCAAAATATTCTTCGCGGTCAACAATCGTCGCAACTTCCTGCCCGAGAACATTGAATATCTTCAACGTTACAAATGCATCCTCAGGCAAATCAAATTCGATTGTAGTAACAGGGTTGAACGGATTTGGATAGTTCTGAGCAAGATTGAACTGCACAGGTTCGGTCTCGATGTTAGCATATCCCGGACCAGTGAGCGGCGCAACCTCTGCCAAAGACGCCCGGTACAGCTTGGTCACCTCTGCCAAATATTTCGCAGGTGTCAGAATAGTCTTGCCTCCGATGCCTCCATAGGCCGACGTATCAAATTCACCCGCAAAAAGTGCGTTAAGGTCGTGAATCAACGTCGTCAACTCGGCACCCGTAAACCGACTGTCTTCGCAGGTCAGATACTTGTCGCCGTACCAGATGATCGAATCAATCATCACGTCTTCCGGTAATGCAACAGGATCACCCAATTGCTTTACATAATGAAGTAGACGGAATCCTGTGCTCGTGTTACCTTCGTCACTCTGATATGCGTTGAATTTCAATGTTGTCAGTTCCGCTACCAGGAGATTATTGTATTTCTTAGGCGAAAAGGTTTTGAACGGCTTTAACACTTCTTTACCAAGCACGGTTCTAAGACACTCCGTTGGTGCTGTTGTATGATGCGTCCCTTTTGAATCCAGGGTTTTCATTACATCCCCCCACTTCGGATGGTAAATGTACCGAATGATGGGCTTACCCTTGAGACTGGTACCAACCGGGCTCTTGTTTCCAAGTGCGATGCCATCAGGTCCGCCCGGAGGTGACGATGCTTTCAGGCCGTAAACATCTTCACCAACGTTGTTCCAGTTCGGCATTCTTACCCATAGCTTCGAAAATGTTGCCGCAGGTCCTGCAACCTTAGTCGGTTTCCACTTCACCGGCTGATAGGCAGTCACCCACCAGTACGTCTTCAATGTAAGAGCCTTTCCCTTGGAACCTTTTACCCAGATCTCGATATCAGTTCCTGCATACAGCTTCGGTGTCGAGGGAGGAAGTGTGTAGTCAAACTTCTTTACCTTGCCTAATGGATCAGCAGAAGGTAAATTGAAGAAGTCAAGTCCCAAGTGTACGAAAATGCCCTGACTGAATTCAACGTGTAATCCTACCACTGAATCAGGCGTTGTCAGTGTAAACTTCGCTTCACTGGCATACGGCTTACCCTTTTCTGCCTTTGCTTTACCCTTGTAATCAACTGCTCCGGTAAGATCAAGATACTCCGCTGTCAGGAATCCCTTGCCATCGCCCTTCACAATAATGACATCCTGTGGAAGATTGTCATTGGTATGGTAAG
>CAYGXH010000432.1:0-2972 GCA_964353675.1 uncultured Chlorobiaceae bacterium | reverse complement strand
CGTTTCCGGGACCGTTGTATGTTGCAACCCACTGTTCAACACCCTGGGAGTTGTATTTAACAGTTGCAAAATCATATAATGTGGCTGCATCATAAGTTACTCCGGTTATGTATATATTTCCTGAACTGTCCAATGCCATTGCTAAAGGGTAATCGTCGCTATTCGCCGGACCATTATATCGTGCGGTCCACTGTTCAACCCCGGTGGAATTATATTTTATGAGCAGGAAATCGTAGTCGGTGGCTGAACTATTATCGCCGCCGGCTACGTATATATTCCCCGAATAATCAACCGCAACATCTTTTCTGGCATCACCGGAGGAAATTCCTGAACCATCATATCGTTCCGCCCATCGGACCGCCCCCGATGAGTTATACTTTATAGTAGCAAAGTCACGATTATTGTTGATCCCTATGCTGTGACCTGTAACGATAATATTTCCCTCTGTATCCAGGCCAATTTCAACAGGGTAATCATCATCCGCCGCCGGCCCGTCGTATCTGTTGACCCACTGCTCGATTCCGGTACTGTCATATTTAACCGTTGCGTAGTCATTATTAAACGGCCAGTTGGAGTTCGCAGCGCTGTATCCCGATACATATATATTTCCGTGATCGTCAACCGTGATTTCTGATGCCCTGTCATGATTGTTCCCCGGTCCGTTATATCTCGATGCCCATTGCTCGATACCCGCTGAGTTATACTTGACCGTGGCATAATCATAATCTAACCCTATCCCCTTTATGAAACCCGTCACGTAAACATTTCCGAATGTATCGATCGCAATCGCGTTGGCCGCATCCAATCCGTTGGAGGGACCATTATATTTTGATATCCATTGAGCCGTTCCGGAAGAATTATACTTGATAGTTGTATAATCAGCGGATCTTCCGGCAGTATCGCTGCTGCCGGTTACATAGACATTGCCGGATCCGTCGACCGCGATCGCGTGCGCGAAGTCTGCGGAATTGCCCGGACTCTGGTAAATCGCCACCCAATCTTCTTCCCCCGAGGAATTATATTTGACTGTGGCGTAATCATAACTTGTCCCGATTCCCTGGCTGTAGCCCGCGACGTAAACATTACCGGAATCATCGAGGGCGATTCCTCTTACGAAATCGTCGGAATTTCCCGCGCCGTTGAATGTATTGACCCACTGTTCCGTGCCGGCGGAATTGTATTTAATTGTGACATAATCATTATATGAAGATGATCCGGAAAAATCACCTGTTATGTAAACATTGCCTGAATCATCAACAGCCATATCTCTCACAGCGTACGAGAAGTCGTCTGCTTCGTTGTATCTTGCGACCCATATCATAATTCCGGATGAATTATACTTGATTGTCGCAAGATCCGGATTTGAGTTTTCCCCGTAGCTTTGCCCGGTAACATAAACATTGCCGGAACCATCTATCGCTATTGCGGCTGCTTCATCGTAGGAATACCCGGGACCATTGTAACGCGCTGTCCATACCGGTGTGCCCTGCGAATTATATTTTATTGTCATGTAATCCCTGCCCGTGAAAGTTGAATCGGTACTTCCGGTTATGTAAATATTTCCGTCATCGTCGATTGCCATATCCCGCGGGATATCTTCAGAATTTACAAGATCTGAGTGGTAAATATTAACCCATTCGGGTGCGAGCGTGTCGCCGGGGAAGGCAGTTCTGCCGGTCGTATTAAATGAACGCGTCCGGTTTTCTCCGATAGGTTTTCTATGATTTTCCCACGGTCGTTTGATTGAGCGAATATTCTTCAGGATTGCCTGATCCGCTTTATTGTTTATATTCTGTGAATCTGTCCGGTCATTCAGAATTGTACCAAGTGTGCAAATGGCAAGCGCGAAAATAAGCAGGTGTCGCATAATCCCTCCGGTGAATGAATATTGTTATAATAAGACGAAATTTAGAATTTTAGAGTGTAAAATGCAAAAAGATGTCATTGGTCTATTGTCATTCGTCATTTTGCCTTTAAAAATGCTATAGTTTTCTATGCGTTACTTAGAGACAAATGGTCAATCACTGGTGCCGGTTAACGAACACGGGATATCGCATAAATTATTTTCTGACACAAATATAGAGCAATATTTTGTTGCTATCGATTTGAACTCCATCATTCTGGTTCCCAAGGAGGACCTTGGGAACCAGAGACCCGGTAATCCCCTCTTAATTGCTTGATAAGCGGACAGATTATCGGGCGTAAAAAATCCCGATCTTGATAGACCGGGATTTTTTCATTCATTAATATCATTTAAATAATTACGACGGATCAGTCTTTTCATCCTTTTTTCGTAATCCCGAGATCTTCTTCTTTAGTTTCTCGGTCGACTCTTCAAGCAGAGAATACACCGTAGGCACCACAACGAGCGTTAGAACCGTCGATATCGTAAGTCCGAATATTATCGCCACCGCAAGCGGACGCCAGAATCCGGCACTCTCTGCACCTATGATGAAATGAAATTCACGCCAGTCAAAATCTATACCGGTTGCCAGTGGCATGACTGCAAGCACTGCCGCCGCTGCGGTTAAAAGCACGGGCCGCAGACGAACCCTGCCGGCTTCAATCAATGCCTGCTCGAGCGGCATCCCGCCTTCCCGACGCTTATGCTTTACAAAATCGAGCAATATAATGCCGTTCCGTACAACAATCCCCGCCAGCGCTACAGCGCCAACACCCGTCATAACCACACTGGCAGGAGTTTGTGTTAATAACAATCCTAACATTACACCTATCAGAGACAATAAAACGGAAATCATAATAATGAAAGGTACTTTTACCGAGTTGAATTCCGCAACCATTATCAGGAAGACGAGTAGCAGTGTAATGATGAAAGCCTTGGTAAGAAATGCCGCAGCTTCCTGCTGCTCTTCCTGAGATCCGGTAAGCTCCATCCCGTATCCTGCAGGCATTTCTACCCCGGCGATGAGCTTTCTGACATCTTTGATTACCTCGGATTGTACGCGTCCTTC
>CAYGXH010000431.1:0-2987 GCA_964353675.1 uncultured Chlorobiaceae bacterium | reverse complement strand
CTACTTTGCCTGCCTAAAAGGTATACCAGCATCTGAAGGAAAACGGAGAGCTTATGAGTGGTTGAAACGGTTCGATTTGCTGACCTACTATGACCGCAGGATCGAAGAACTTTCCAAGGGCAACCAGCAGAAGGTGCAGTTCATCATTTCAATCCTTCACGATCCCCGCCTCATAGTACTCGACGAACCTTTCTCAGGGCTTGATCCTATCAACCAGCTCCTACTGAAGGATATCTTGTTCGAATTGAAGGATAAGGGCAAGGCTATAATATTCTCAACTCATCAGATGGAACAAGCTGAAAAAATATGTGATCGCATCTGTCTCATCAACCGGGGGAAAATGGTTCTCAGCGGCACGCTTTCCGATATAAAACAAAGATTCGGCCGGAACTCCGTTCATCTGGAATTTGTAGGCGACGGTTCGTTTCTAAAAAATCTGCCATTTGTCCGCAATACCACGATGTACAAAAATTATGCAGAACTTGTCCTGCACGGCACGGTGCCGTCGCAACAGATCCTCTCGGCTGTAGCACCGCATATCGAAGTACGTAAGTTTGAATATGTCGAGCCGTCGCTGAATTCGATATTTCTTGAAGTTGTGGGGGGTGAAGAAACGCCGGCGCAAAATGAACCTGAAAACCTTGTTGAAAAAACGGTCCGCATTCCGGTTAAAAGAAATCCCGAGTTCATACGTTCAGCTGTCATAACTGTCGTGAGCATGATCCTCGCGTTTGTAATGATCATTGCTGCAGTGCTGAATCCGGGACTTTCACGGTTAACCGTCCTTATTGTGATTCTTGCAGCAATTTTATCTCTTTACCGATTCATGCGGTTACGGAAAAAACAAAAAGTTAATCAGAACCGGCAGGGGAAGGGATGAAATGTTGAGTAATTGGAAAGCCCTTACGGTGGCGAAATGGGAATATGTCGAGAAAGTGAAATCGAAAGCATTCCTCATTTCTCTACTCCTGATGCCGATCATCATGATAGGTTTCGGAGTCATCCCATCGCTCCTCATGAGTCAACCGGATAAGGAGAGTACAGTCATCGGGATTGTTGATCATTCAGGTAATTTCTTTGAACCATTAGCCCGAGCGCTCGAAGAACGGTATAAATTACCGAACGGTCAGCCCAATTATATACTCAAGCCAATCTCTGATTGGACCGGCACAGAGATAGAAAGTGTAAAACGGGATGCCGATTCACTGGTGATGTCGAAAGTCATCGAAGGTTATATCGTAATCGGCAGAGAAATACTAACCGATTCAGCGGTTGAGTACCGGTCTTATAATGCAGGAAACATTAAACTTACATCAAGGATTGAAGGAGTTATCCGTGATATAGTGGTCGAAAAAAAACTACAGGCAAAGGGGCTTGATCCAATTCTTGTGCGTCAGCTCACCGCTCCCGTCGAAATGAAAACGATAAAAATCACGAAGGCTGGCGCCGAAGAAGAAACGGGATTTGAAAAGGTATTTTTTACTTCCTATATCTTCATGATGATGATGTTTTTCCTCGTTGCAACATCAGGTCAGCTTCTCGTTCGGAGCATGCTTGAGGAGAAGTCTAACAGAATCGTTGAAATATTGATGTCGTCGAGTTCGGCTCCTCACCTTATGGCGGGGAAAATTATCGGACTCAGCGGATTGGGATTGACTCAGATTGCGTTCTGGGCAGTGATCGGAATTGTTATTAGCCTGCAATTCGGCGTGACGATGATATCGCTCGGAAGCGCCATTATCCTTTTAATATATTTCATACTGGGGTATGTGCTCTATGCCGCGATATTCGTAGCAGTTGGCGCTCCGGTTTCAACGGAACAGGAAGCTCAACAGATTACGAGTTACCTGATCATGATTCTCATCGTTCCGATCGTATTTGCAGTTATGGTTGTTCAGAATCCCAGTTCCACTCTTGTTCACGTTCTCACATATATACCGCTCCTAACGCCCTCCATGATGGCGATGAGGATACCCATAGAGATGCCCTCAGCTCTTGAAATCATTATCACGTCAATTATTCTTCTTATTTCAGCTCTTGGAGCGATGTGGATTGCAGGAAAGATATTTCGCACGACCATACTTTCCTATGGAAAAAGGCCTTCACTTAAGGAGTTGTGGATGTTGGTACGCACACAATAATACAGAGGATTATAATGCGGTATGTTACGTATTTCCTTTTATTAATAGTAGCAGCAGCGTCGGCCTGTTCACAGGTAGCAATGCCTGAAACCCAGCCTGATGGAGTCAGGAGTTCGGTGTACGGAATCGGATTTTCATGCGGTCCGGCGAGCGGATTCGGATTAAGTTTTCGCCACCATCTACCAGGATCATTTTCGTACCAGCTCGTAGGCGGTGTTATTAAAGCCGACAGGAAGACCCTGGGCAACATCGGCGGAGAGATGCAGTTCGATTTTGGACGGACTCAGCGCACCCGTTTCTTCGGAGCCGCTACGCTCGGCTACTTCTATAAAGGGGAGGAAGAAAATTCACTCGCAGGTCCTTTCAGAGCAGGCGCCGGAATAGGTATCGAATATCAGCAATTTCGGTCGATTTCAATCGCAGGGGAATTGCTTTTTATATTTTTTAATGATGGTGATATAGTCCCGCTCCCACAGATAAGTATGCATTACTACTTCTTTTGATAATATTCTAAAATTTTCTTATCTTCGTTGAATTGTTTTAAAATCCACAGAATAATCGGATGAGTTTCGAAATAATACTTTTTGTTTTAATATCGCTCGCCGCGGTTGCGTCTGCCGCGCTGATGATTTTACAGCGTAATCCCATTAAAAGTGTTCTACTGCTTATAGTAAACTTCTTCTGTCTGGCAATCCTCTATCTTCTCCTTTCAGCGCAGTTTATCGCTATCATCCAGATCATCGTTTATGCCGGCGCAATTATGGTTTTATTTCTCTTCGTTATCATGCTACTCAATCTTGGTGACGAAAAACTATTGGCGGAGGAGAATATTTACAAGAAGCGCAT
>CAYGXH010000430.1:0-3005 GCA_964353675.1 uncultured Chlorobiaceae bacterium | reverse complement strand
CACAAAAAATCAAATTAAGGTAATGGACTTTGGACTGGCTAAACTCAAGGGATCATTGAAACTCACCAAAACATCTTCTACGGTTGGCACGCTCGCCTACATGGCACCGGAGCAGATACAGGGAGAAGCGGTCGACGCTCGCGGCGATATATTCTCTTTTGGTATAGTTCTTTATGAGATGTTAACCGGACACCTTCCGTTCCGCGGTGAACATGAAGCGGCTATGATGTATTCGATCCTTAACGAAAGCCCTGAACCAATCCAAAAGTATAGACCAGAACTCTCATCGGAATTCCTCCACATCTTGAATAGGGCATTAGAGAAAGATCCGGAAGAAAGATATCAATCAGTTCATGATATGCTAATTGATCTCAGACGATCAAAGAAAGAAACAACACGAGTTGTGCGGACGGATACTGTTGAGCGAGATTCATCTCGCTTAGGTGAGCGACCTGAAGGTCGCTCTACAACCGGGAAGAAAAAACTGATTTTAATTAGTGCAGGTGTCATTCTTATCGCAATCATTCTGTATGTTATTTTTCCTACTTCTCGCTCAGTTAATCTCAATCCGGAAATGACATTTCGTGTTCTCCCTATCCCGTTCGTAGAAGTCGGTCCTCCCGGACTCTCGCAGGACGGGAAGTGGGCGGTATTTCCGGCTGCTGATGCAAATAGTAATTGGGATCTCTATTTCATGAATACGACATCGGGAGAATCACGCAGAATCACATTCGATTCAAGCATGGGCATGAATAATGCCCACATCTCTCCCGATGGAAGCCAGATCGTTTATGGCAGATATACTATTACGGTTGGAGCCGGGCAAATAGCCATCGTTTCCTCAATTGGAGGTTCAAGCAAGAAAATCGTGGACAGTGGTTGGTGTCCACGATGGATGCCCGACGGTCAGCGAATTGGCTATTTACGTGAGAAAGATAACGGTAGTCAGTCCGGTAAGGCTGAATTCTGGACAATAAAACCGAATGGAACTGATAACCGCTGTGAGCTCGTCGATAGCGGATCGAGTGTATCGGAAAGATTTTCCTGGTCGCTTGATGGGGGCTCCATCTGCTGGATCCGCGCTTTCTCGTTGCAATATCAGGAACTATTTGTCCATAACCTTTCCACGGGGAAAACATGGCAACTCACATTTGATAATAAGGAAATTACAGATGTGTGTTGGGTTCCCAACGATCAGATAATCTTCTCATCGAACAGGAGTGGCAATTTCAATCTCTGGATGGTTCCGGCATCGGGCGGATCAGCAACGCAGATCACAAAAGGTGCAGGTCCGGATCACTCAGTGGACATTTCCCGTGATGGGTCCAAACTCTTATATCGTCAAAGACAATATATCGGTCATATTTGGATTGCAGGTACCGACGGGAGCAATCCACGCCAGATTACCTTAGATGACGCAAGGGTATGGAGAGTATCCTTCTCTCCCGATGGGAAAGAAGTGTTGTTCGGTTTTGTTAAATCGCTCGGTTACCAGGAGGGATCATTTGTTTGCTCAATCGACCGAAGCGGCAGGAATCGGAAACAATTAACCTCCGGTGAAGAATCACTCAACAATCCGATTACATCTCCCGATGGTCGGTGGATAATCTATGGCAGCCACTCACTAAGCAGTTCGACAGATTCTTCGATGGTGTATTTAATTGATGCAAAAAATCCCGGCACTCCTAAACTGGTTGGTAAGGGTGTTCCGATACGTTGGATTGATGAAAAGACATTTGTCAGCTTTTATGATTCCACGCAGAGCACATGGCTCAATAACATTGAAGGCGGAGAGCCCCAGAAATTCTTTGAAGACTCAACATGGGCTATTCCTCTTCAGGGAGGGAAGTATATTGGCTATGGTGATAGGCGATCCGGGCGACAAGGTTTGTGGATTTGTGCAGCCCCTGGTATTAAAGATCCCAGCCTCCCATCACCTAGGCAGATAGAATCCTCGTTATATGGTGAATTCGATAAGAGTGGGAAATTCTTTTACTATGTGAAAAACACGGGTGAGCTTCGTCGAATCTCCATTCCCTCCGGGAAGGAGGAGATCATTCATGGAGTGTTTCCGGGAATAAATCCATCTCTTTCATGGTTTGATATAAGTTATGATGGGAAGGAGATTGTCTATACAGACACGCGGTCCAACAGTAAGCTGATCATGATTGAGAATTTATTTAAGTGAGTGATAATTGATGAGAATATACCGCACTATTATATTTTTATAAAAAAATACAGGATGCAGCAAATGATAGAAAGGGGGAACTAACATGTACATGAGATTTGTCTACGCAAGATCTAAACCAGACTTATCATGGAAAATTCAACAAATATATGGTGAAAAAATTGTTCCTCGGCTCAAAAATATGCCGGGTTGCCTTTGCTCTTGTTTGATACAGAGCGATACTCACGAGGATGAAGGTATTTCAATGACATTGTGGGATTCTCAAACACATGCGGAAGCTTACGAAAAAAGTGGTTTATATCAGGATCTTCTCAATGAGGTTAAACCATATTTATCCGATTCCTCCGAATGGAAAATTCAATTGTCAAAAGAACTCAAATTGGAATATCAACCCATACCAGAAGAACCTGTTCTGAAAGCGAGTTCTCATTAATGTACCTGCGGATCCTCTCTTTAAAAATTAAACCAGAGATGATGGAAGAATTCCGGAAGATTTATAAAGAAGAAATATTATCAATTCTTCGTGGTGTGAAAGGTTGTCGATACGCATTCCTGACAGAAAGTACGCAGGATAAATCCGAGGTACTCTCATTAACGATATGGGACAGTAAGCAAGATGCGGTCGACTATGAGAAAAGTGAAATATTTGATGAACTGATGGAAAAAGTAATGCACACGTTTTCGGAATTGTTTCACTGGAAAGTAGCCCTTGAAAAGGAGTCTGGCGGGAAGGTTATTACTACTGGAGATCCTCGCTCAATAAGCTATACTATAGTAACTGGAAAATTTTTTAACGCTTAAGATGTAAATCACAGCG
>CAYGXH010000429.1:0-3009 GCA_964353675.1 uncultured Chlorobiaceae bacterium | reverse complement strand
GAATTTTTATTGTATCTACTCCATCGATCTGACTGCGTATGGCAGTCTCGGCAAGTTTCTTGAACTCGTCCCTGACCGGACAGGAAGGTGTAGTCAATTCGATTGTAAAATCGAGATTTCTTCCTTCGATGCGGACATCTTTCACAAAATTTAGTGACACGATATCGCGGCGTAAATCGGGATCTTTCACGATTTTCAGCGCCTCAAGGATATTTGCTTCGGTTAAAAGTTTTTTCATAAAGTTGATATATGGTCTTTCTTCAACGGAGAATACCGTGACGCTTTGCAACTGTTTCGAAAGCGTTCGCCGCTTTCTCCAGATGATCGTGTTTATGGACTGCAGAAATCTGAACTCTTATTCTTGCTTTCCCCTTCGGAACTACAGGATAGAAGAACCCGACGACATAAACGCCTTCTCCGTAGAGGTCCCTTGCCACCGTCTGTACGCGCTGTGCATCGTGCAGCATAATAGGGATAATCGGATGAAATCCATCGATGATTTCCATACCGATTTCCTTCAGCCTCCGCCTGAAATATTCGGTATTTCCCATCAGAATGTCGCGCAGGACGGTCGATCCCTGAAGTATGTCGAGCGCCTTGAGAGTACCCGCAACAACTACAGGACTGAGGGTATTTGAAAAAATATATGGTCTCGACCGTTGTCGCAGAACATCAATGAGAAATTTCCTTCCCGAAACGCATCCTCCCGATGCTCCGCCGAGCGCCTTGCCGAATGTTGTCGTGATGAGATCGATTTTTTCACCAACACTAAAGTGTTCAGGCGTGCCCCTGCCGGATTTCCCGATGAAACCAGTAGCGTGGGAATCATCCACCATTACAAGGGCGTCATACTTCTCGGCAAGTCCTACAATCTCATCAAGCTTCGCGAGCACGCCATCCATGGAAAATACACCATCGGTAACTATCAGGCGAATCCTCTTATCCTGTGATAGATGAAGATGGTGCTCTAAATCTTCCATTGAATTGTGCCGGTAACGGTGCCGGTGGGCTTTGCAAAGTCTTATCCCGTCGATGATGGAAGCATGGTTTAATTCATCGGACAGGATAACATCTTCTTCGCCGAGGAGCGCTTCAAATACGCCTCCATTAGCGTCGAAACAAGATGAATACAGGATCGTATCCTCTGTACCCAAGTAACGCGACATGCGATCCTCAAGTTCCTTGTGGATATCCTGCGTACCACAGATGAACCGGACCGACGACATTCCGTACCCTCTCTCATCGAGAGCTTTCCGCGCCGCGTCGATGATCTCAGGGTGATTGGAAAGGCCCAGGTAATTATTCGCGCATAGGTTGATGACTTCGCGTACGGGCGATCGGTTTGGAAACTCGACAAGCACATTGGCATTCTGTGGTGAATGGATTATCCGCTCAACCTTACAGAGATCAGACGCTCGGTACTCATCAAGGATAGACTGAAAATAATCTTGTACTCTTTTTTTTACTGTCATATAACGTATCGGTTGATGGCACTTGTATCAGAACCATGTTCAGTGCTGAACAAAACCCTTCAGTGGTTCTGATAGCAAAGCATTCTAAACGCCATGAATCCCGTATCCGGTTTCACATACCGTATGCGGCGATGATGTCGTCGCGTTTCTTTCCGAGGATGTTGTACTTCGCCCCTATTTTTGTAAATGCTGCAACGGCTTTATCAATGTGTTCGATTTCATGATCGGCAGAAATCTGGACACGAATACGTGCCTGCCCCTGGGGTACGACGGGGAAGAAAAATCCGATCACGTAAATACCTTCGCCGTAAAGATCACGGGCGACGTTCTGAGCTAACTTTGCGTTATAGAGCATAATCGGAACAATCGGGTGAATACCCTCCTTGATGTCAAAGCCCGCCTTCGTAATCTTTTCCCGAAAATACTTTGTATTGTGCTCCAGTTTGTCCCGACGCTCGGTGGTCCGTGAAAGCAGATCAACGACCTTGATCGAAGCTGCCACTACCACAGGCGGAACGGTGTTTGAAAAGAGGTACGGCCGAGCACGCTGACGGCACAACTCAACGATCTCTTTTCGCCCGCTGACACAGCCGCCCGCTGCGCCGCCGAGAGCTTTCCCGAGTGTGGTCGTGATGGCATCAATCCTCCCCATGACACCGCAGTGCTCATGCGTTCCCCGCCCCGTCTTTCCCATGAAACCTGTGGAATGGGAATCATCAACCATTACCATTGCATCGTATTTCTCGGCAAGATCACAAATCTTATCGAGAGGCGCGATATCCCCGTCCATCGAGAATGCACCATCCGTAATGATCAGCCGGAATCTGCAGCTCTGCGTCTCCTGCAGTTTCTCTTCGAGGTGCGCCATGTTGTTGTGTTTGTAATTGAAGAGTTGCGCCTTACAGAGTCTCATCCCGTCAACTATTGAAGCATGGACAAGACGGTCTGAAATCATTGCATCCTCTTTATCGAGCATCACCTCAAAAAGTCCTGCGTTTGCTTCCATGCATGACGGAAAGAGGACGGTATCCTCCGTTCCGAGAAAATCGGTAAGTTTTTTCTCAAGCTCACGGTGAATATCCTGCGTTCCGCAGATGAACCGTACCGACGACATTCCGTACCCGCGGGCTTCGAGTCCTTCGTGCGCCGCTTTCACAACCTCCGGATGGCTTGACAGGCCGAGGTAATTGTTGGCGCAAAAATTAATGACCTGTTTCACCGAGGCGCCGATCGGGTATTCTACTTTTATATTTGCCCCTTGGGGAGATTCTATAAAACGCTCTTCTTTGAACAAACCACCCTGCCGAATTCCCTTCAGCTCGCTTTCATAGAACGTCTTCGTTTTATCGCTATATGCCATATAATCTCCTTATACCTTCGCGTATTCTTTAATCAAATCGATGATATTATTGACGGAGTCAAAAGCTTCCGGCGTCGCTTTTTCGTCGGGAATCTTGATAGAAAATTTCTTCTCGAGAAACATTTTCAGGGAAACCATGGAAAAGGAATCGACAATACCGCTGGAAATCAGTTTTGT
>CAYGXH010000428.1:0-3016 GCA_964353675.1 uncultured Chlorobiaceae bacterium | reverse complement strand
TTTTAATGAGATTCTGAAGTCGCCGGAATTCTTTTCTCTGCCGAAGCACCGTTCCCTTTTTATACTTGACGATCCGAGGGAGTTTGAACATCCGGACCATGGCGGGGTGAGGATAGACCTCAGCGACGACGATACCTTTCGGATTAATTTCCCATCCAGCTCGGGCTCCGAGCTTTTCCAATTTTCTGAGGATGCGAATGGGCCTCGAACACTTTGTGGAATTAGCAGGGTAGCAGGCAGCATGCTCTCGATGAAAGAGCGTGTGGGTAAGACGGTCCACCGGTCTGGTGCCTGTTGCATTCGAACATATGATCGGCGCATCGATTGTTATAAATGCTGATGTATTCTCGCGGAAGAATTTTTTTAGGCACGCGATCAGTTCATCGTCACCGTGAGGATAAGCATAAGATATGACTCGTGCAGAGGAACGATTGGCTTTCAAGAAACATACACCGTCTCTCTTTTTTTCCCCCCAGGCAAGGTCAATTCCAATGATGAACAGGGTGAATCACACCATATAAAAGAAACATCAATAAAATTTGTAGCCGCCGGTTTTGAAGCCTACAGCCAAACAGGATGCGTTTATTTTTTAATTTTCTTTCCCGTAGCAGAAATAGTAATTTCATCTTTCAATTCAATGATCTGGGGAATTTTATACGTAGAGAGCCTTTCAGCGCAGTATTTTTTAATATTATCCGGCGTTATTTTACTAATAAGTGATTCCTTAATGACTATTGTTGCCTTCATCGTCTCGCCTAATATATCATCGTGAACAGCCGCTATGCTGCAGTCTATGACTTCGGGCATGGAAACGATCACATCTTCAATTTCTTTTGGACTCACACGCCTTCCGCCCACTTTGATGATCTCTTTCTTACGGGCTGTCAGAAAAATGTATCCTTCTTCGTCAACCGTCGCTAAATCTCCGGTATGAAGCCAGCCATCTTTTATGGTCTGCTTCGTTGATTCCGGATCTTTATAATATCCCAGCATAATATTATCGCCATAAGCCACTATCTCGCCGTTTTCACCCGGTTTCACCGGCTTCCCTTCTTCATTAACAACTTTAAGTTCGACACCCGGAATTCCCTTGCCACACGACCCGATTTTCTCCGGCAGTTTTTCCGGAGGCAGCCAGGATAATCGCGCGGTTGCCTCGGTTTGCCCGTACATCACAGTAAACCTGATATTCGGTAGGGCCGTAATAAACTCGCTGATAAATGCATTGTGTAGTTTGCCCCCTGCCTGGGTAACATACTTGAGATCAGGAAAGTGAGCTGTTTTAAAGCTATCGGATTTCCGGAGCAGAATCTGGAAATGAGTGGGAACACCTGCCAATCCTGTGCACTTGAATCGCTTGAGGTCATTAATGACCCCTCCCAGCATGATAAACATATTGTTTAACACGACACTGCCGCCGATCCTTAGATGGGTATGAAGTAACGATAATCCGTAACAATAATAAAATGGCAGTACAACCAGCATTGTATCCTGCTCCGAGAGTTTAAGATATTCAACTATAGAAGAGGTATTGGCAATGAGGTTTTTATGACTGATCATGACTCCCTTGGGTTCACCGGTCGATCCTGATGTAAAAATAATTTCAGCTAGCTGATCAGGCGGAGTATCTTTTGAATATTCTGTATGAGATGGATCATTTTTTATTATTTCATTCAATTCTTTTTCATCGAGAAAGATTGTATTTGCAACTTGTATTTTTTTTGCTATCTGAGAAGTAGTGATCACCAATCCGGATTTGCATTTGTCCTGAATGAAGTCCAGATTGCTCTGCTCAATCTCTGGATTCAACGGCACAACCACGTTTTCAGATTTAATAATAGCAAGGTAAGCCGTAACAAAGAAAACCGAATTGGGTGCGATCAGCAGAATATTTTGATCTCTGCCAATCTTTTTTCTTAAGTAAGCAGCAAATATTTGACTTCGGGAGTATAACTCCTTGTAAGAAACTGTTTCTCTTGGACCAGAAACAAAATATTTTTCTAACGTGCTGGTCTTTTCAAAAAAATAATCAAATGCGTTCATAGTCAATTGTTTTAGGCTGTAAATTTAAATTATCTCCGAAGGCTGTGTATTTCCTCTTCCAGTAACTAATCCCTCGTAGATTCTTATTAGTGAATGAAACCATACAAAATGTACAAAATATGGGTGTTGATGTCAACCCCTTTAATAACTAATTACTTATATTTCTTTTGAGACTCATCAATGTTCTTTGATTTATTTATTGGATATAAGCGCAATGCTTGTGATGCTGGGTATACACGAAACAATGACTTTTTTGAATGGAACTTACTTCTTTCCAGTATCGGCTAATTCCATCCTGGCAGCTTTTTGTAATTTTGCATCGGCTAGCTTATAATCCACCATTGCCTGAACATAGTTAAATTTTGCCTGCAAGAGCGCGACCTCCGCGTCGAGGAGTTCTGAATTCAGTGTGAGTCCTGATTGAAATTTCTGATTTGTGATACGATAATTCTCTTCTGCCTGCGCGACACCTTTTTCCGCGACTGCGATTCTCTCCTTCGCCTGATCCAATGCAAGATACGCCTGTGTCACTTCAAGTATCACACCATCGGTAAGCTGCGCAAGTCCGTCCTGAGCCTGAGAGAGTTGTGCCTCAGCCTGATCCGTCTGGTGAACTGTTGTTCCCCAGTTCCAGATATCAAACGAAGCTATGACACTCACGTCCCACGTGTCTTTGAACCGATCCAGTGCAGGAAAGATTCTCGGATTTGGTCTTGCATAGATATAGTTTGCCTGAAGGAATATTTGTGGAAACCATCCCGAACGTGCAAAGTCTACACTTGCCTCGCCGGCCATTACACGCATTCCCATCGCCTGAAGATCAGGACGGTTTTCCAGAGCGTGTTCAGGCCCTTTAGAACTGCCGCGGCGTCCGAGCTGCCGCCGCCCAGGCCGGCGCCGATGGGAATGCTCTTTTCCAGAGTGATCCGGACGCCGCCGGGGTGGCCGGTAACTTCTTTCAGCAAACGGGCGG
>CAYGXH010000427.1:0-3017 GCA_964353675.1 uncultured Chlorobiaceae bacterium | reverse complement strand
CCGCTACAATGACTACAGAAAGATCCTAATCGTCAAATGATGGTTAGGATTTTTCTTTATATAGCTCTATTCAAGTGTTGCTTTATCATCACCCCGCTTTGAACCTGCACTTTTTCTAATCTCACCTCTTGTAAAGAACGTCAGTATCTTCAGAAACGTTATATTTGGTTTTATCCTGTTCTGATAAAACTCCCACATGATAACATTGATTCTGATAGGATCATTACTATAACTTCTACTAAACTAGACTACCGTACAAATATCATATGGGCCCAACGTGTCGCACCAACGGGAGGGATTGGTTGCGACGGGGATGCTGAGCCCATATTGATTTAAAGTTACTTCACAAGTAGTATCTTCTTTACCTGCGTGAAGGTCTTGCTGGGATCAGATACACTTGTCGCTTCTATGCGATAGAAGTAAACACCGCTAGCAATGTTTGATGCATTCCAGCTGACTGACTTAATTCCTGCTTCCTGTACTTCATCAGTAAGTGCGATAACTACCTGACCGAGAGTATTGTATACTTTCAAACTCACTCTACTATCCTCAGGCAATTGATACCGAATCGTTGTACATGGATTGAATGGATTGGGGAATGCTTTCTCGAGCGTGTATTCCTTTTGTATTGCCTGGATTGCTGAGACATCCTCACCTGGAGGAGGTGGTGGTAATTCAGATGTTGGTATAATCCGTATTCGATTATTCGCTATTATCGTTGCAGAAGATGATAGTATTAACTTCCCTGCCCGGTCAGTCTTCACCCAATATCCATACCCCGGCCTGATCGTATCAATAAGTGAATATTCGTTATCTCCAACATAATGGTAAAATCCCTTCGTTACAATACCTGGAGGATCACTACCAATACTGGCCACTAGTACCGGATATGTAATCGATCCTATCATATTCCAGCCTGCTGAAATACTGAAGGTATCAGCTGTTATCATAGTCCCAGGTACTTCTAACATCCCCTGTGTAATATATTTTAACCAGTATCCAACTCCCTGTGATAATGTATCTACCTGATTGTATCCATTATGATAAGTAAAAGCTTGTGAAATTGATGATGGAAATATAGAATCCTTCTCATAATAGAATGGCTGCATAGGGAGTGAAACCATGTTCCAACCTTCATTTATTGTAAACTGTACACTTCGAGGTATTCCTACCCCACCAACATGAAGAATTGACGGTGAACCCTCTATATTGTGCATAAAAGTAATTTCACATTCGTATGTACCAGTTGTGCCTGGCGAAAAAGTAATGTAGAATTTTTGACTATCTCCCGGTGCAATATTTGCACTTGTTGGGGCAATATTAAAATTCTCTGGATAATATAAAACGACTCCTGTTACACTCATCGTATCGGTACCAGAATTTTTTACTATTATGCTATCCACTTTGCTAGTATCAATGTACACATCACCAAAATTAATTGCCGAAGCACTCAATATCGGTTTGTATGGCAACATCGCTATTGCCTGGACTGACCTCGTTTCCATAGAACCAATATCAGTACCTTGTCCATTTATTGGATTGATACTGATAAGATGGTTTATCTCATTACCGGCACCGATGAGACCATACAAATTACCTCGCCCATCAAATACTATATCCTGAGTAGGTACGCCTAATCCTGTCGATCCGAATAATGATGGTGTACCGGAAGGTAAATCAATTGTATATATTCGGTCAGAATTAGGTCCGCTTGATCGTACAGATGCCCACAATTTGTTAGAAATTGGATCAAAATCAATTCCACCTATATTCAAACCAGTTGATGCAATTTGTGTGGCGATCCCTGTCGAGATATCAATTTTATACAAAGCACCATTCGAACGGCCTACATATAATGTATCGTCTTTGAATGCCATCCCTTTTAAACCGAAAGAGGTCCTAATGGTCGATATTTGATGAGCTAGGCCTGTAGTCGCGTCCAATTCCACGATAAGATTATCAGAACCAGAGGGTATCAGACCATATAGTATGTTTGTTCTATCATTAACATGCAGGCTCACCAGATTCGAGTACCCTGTATAACCTCGTGACAAGGTTGCTCCTGATGTTTGATCGACTGTCAAAAGATTCGCATAACCACCTGCTGTTGACACTGCATACAGTTCCCCTCGATTTACCAGGTACTGATGCTTCAGGAGAGGTATATTAACAACGGGATTAGATATGTCATTTGTTTGGATTTCAACATAAGAACGTACTGATCCCGTATCAGGTCCTTTGTAGGTAACTCTAAAAACCAATGAATCGCCTACATTATTAAGTACTAAAGGAAGCGATGGCACTTCCAGTAATTCAAACAATGTATCTAGGGGTGATAGTGAGATAGAATTGATTGCCAACGGTTCATATAAGTTATTGAAAGTATAAACAGATACGGTATCGGAAAAACTGCCGCTAAAATCAATGCGGGAAGGAATTGAAAGCGGATACGATGGCACAGTGTCACCCAATTTTAATAATTCATCTATTACGTCGAGTAACCAACTAACATCTTCTTGATTACCGCCCTCAATTGTCAACCGGTTGATAAATACTATTATTCCAGTTTTTGAATTTTTCTCAAACCCATAGTACGATGAATACCCATACCATCCCCCCGAATGTCCCCAATGTTCATAATCAAATCCTTCAAACTTGTGTTCAGTCCAGATCAATCCAACTGAATCACCGGGTGCAGATGAGGGAGGACATTTAAATTGAGGAGTGAAAATACAATTCACGGTAGTGTCATCAAGAATTCTAACTCCGTTCCATTCCCCTTTATTCATATTTGCCATAAGAAATTTGGCAAGAGATGGGAGCGATGTTCTCAAAAATCCGATTGGATAGAGCGGTATAGTTATAAATCCATAATCGTTGAGATTTTTATCATATGGCCGAGCAAGCTGCATGGTATCGATATCACTCAGAAAATATCCGGTGTTAACCATCCCCAATGGAATGAGTATACTATCTCTTACATAATCTTCAAATGGAATGCTTGTGATTTCCTCGAG
>CAYGXH010000426.1:0-3025 GCA_964353675.1 uncultured Chlorobiaceae bacterium | reverse complement strand
AGGGAGACGTCATCGAGCGAAAAACAAAACGAAAGAGGGTTTTCTACGGGTGTTCCCGTTATCCAGCATGTGATTTTGCTTCATGGGACAAACCGTACGATCTGCCCTGCGATACATGCGGTTCGCCGTTCATAACATTGAAGTACTCTGAGAAACGCGGCGAATATCTGAGATGTCCCTCATGCAAGAGCGAAACGGTGAAACCGGAAGTCAGCGCTGCATTATAGAATGATAAGGTACATTAAAACATTCCTTGAATACCTCGAGAAGGAGAAAAACTACTCGAGGAACACGATCGTTTCTTACGAGGATGATCTGCTGCAGTTCAATACGTTTCTCTCTCGGCATTTTGGCGATACCTCATTCACTCCATCCATGATCGATCGCGTGACAATACGCCTCTTCCTTGGCGAACTTCTGGAAGAAAAGAAATCAAAGCGCAGCATCGCCCGCAAGCTTGCATCTATCCGTTCGTTCCTAAAGTACCTCGTCAGAACTGAAATCCTGGAGCGAAATGTAGGTATTTACGTTGCTACACCAAAACTTCAAAAGAAATTGCCCGTTTTTCTGGATGAGTCTTCTGTGAGCAAAATGATGGATTTACCGGATACCTCGACACCGGAAGGATTGAGAGACAAAGCAGTCCTGGAGGTACTGTATGGAACGGGCATCCGAATGGGTGAACTGATCCAATTGAAACTAGATAGTGTCAACATCGTAAAAAATGTTATAAAGGTGGTTGGAAAAGGGAACAAGCAAAGAATTGTCCCGGTGGGGAGCAAAGCCCGGACGGCAATACAAAATTACCTAAAGAGACGGAATGAACTGCTCGAACGGGTCGATAAAAAGGAAAGCGAGGCGCGGATATTCCTTTCAAACCGTGGTAAACCTCTTTACCCCCGCGGTGTCTATAATATTGTGACAAAATATATCGGCAGAATTGCAGAAATCGAAAAAAAGAGCCCGCACGTTCTTCGCCATACCTTTGCCACTCATATGCTGAACAGAGGCGCTGATCTCCGCGCAGTCAAGGAATTACTCGGTCATGAAAGTTTATCGACAACCCAGCTGTACACACATGTAACGGTAGAGCGTCTGAAAAAAATATACGAACAGGCGCATCCTAAAGCTGAATGATTACTATCCGGAGGATATTATGCATATACATTTTACCGCACGAAGATTTAAAGCTCACGAAACCGTAAGAGATCACGCAATAGATTCGGTGAAACGCCTGGATAAATTTTACGACGGGATTGTCCGTGGCGATGTCATCCTGAGTTACGAAAGAACTCTGAATAGTCTGAAAACCGCGGAGATCAATCTCCACGTTTATGGCACAGTTCTTTTTGCAAAAGAAAAATCAGAAGATTTCCATAAATCGATCGATGTCGCGGTTGAAAAACTTGAGCGACAGCTTGAGAAATACAAGATGAGACTGCGAAAAAAGAATAAAAAGCAATTGCGAAAAGTCAAGGAAACAACAGTAAAAGGTGAAGAGGAATGAGCTTCATAAATGTAAAAGAAAATCGGAAAGAGAGTATAACGGTCGGATTCCTATACGAAAGCAACAAAGAACGGCTGAAACTGACCCCTCTTACCGGTGATTCAGGTTTTACCAAACAGATCAAGGATAAAAACCTGCACCGCCCCGGTCTTGCGCTCGCCGGTTATGTGCAGCTTTTTCGCTTTGACAGGGTCCAGATTTGCGGGAATACAGAAATACGATACCTGAAAGACCTGAATCCTGAACAGCGGGAAGCTGCTATAAAGCGGATATTCGAGTTCGATATACCTTGCTTTATCGTGACGAGTGATAATGTTATCGACGATCTGTTCGTCACGATGGCAAAATCACGGGATGTGGCTGTTTTCAGAACTCCTTTTGAGACCACGAAATTTGTATATTTCCTCGGCGATTTCCTGGACGACCAGTTTTCGCCACAAACGATTGTTCATGGTTCGTTCGTCGATGTGTATGGAATTGGTCTCCTCCTTATCGGCCCATCGGGCATCGGAAAGAGTGAAATCGCGCTCGATCTCGTCGAGAGAGGGCACCGGCTCGTCGCCGATGATGTTGTTATGATCACCCGGAAGGGAGAAGGCATCCTCATGGGCGCTGGGACTGATCTTGTCAAGCATTTCATGGAAATTCGCGGACTTGGCTTGATCGACGTCCGCAGTACGTTCGGAATACGTGCAATCCGCTTCCAAAAAAGAGTTGAGATTGTCGTCGAGTTGATGGACTGGAAACCTACGGTAGATTATACACGTACCGGCCTGGACGATAACGGAATATCCATAATGGATGTTCAAATACAACACGTGGAATTGCCTATTTTTCCGGGGAAAAATGTCACGGTTATCTGTGAAGTGATAGCGTTGAATTATTTGTTAAAACACTACGGTTATGATGCCGCAAAGGAATTCGCTAAAAGACTGGAAGTGGTCATTTCTGAGAAAAACAAACAGCATGACCAGCGGGCTATCGACTATTTTGAGCATGATTTTGAATAAAATGTGATGTAGAGAAAAAAATGCTTGACAAACATTCAAATATTGTTTACTTTTGAGCCATCATGTTTGAAAGAAAACGCCAAATATCGTTTTTCTATCTTGATAATTTGCTCGAAATGCGCCAAATTCGAGGATTTCGATTAAAAGTCTTAGCCGCAATCCTCGGCGGTATCCTTCTCTGTTTAGGCACATTGTTAACGATCAATTTTATTTACTACAATTTTCTCGGTCTTGGTCACACCAAACTCGAGTCACTCATTGAAGAAAATCGCTATCTGCATGAGAAGCTGACTGAAATGACGGGGAAATACCAGAATTTGGGACAGGCCGTCAATGATCTGAACATGCAGGGAGATCAATTGCGATTACTCGTTGATCTTCCACGCATAGATGAAGATACGAAAGGTGCCGGCATAGGAGGTAGTCTGTATGATGATGAAATTCCATCGGGATCCGACAGCACTATAGAACTCTTTCGGACCACGGAACGGTTGATGAAGGAATTGAC
>CAYGXH010000425.1:0-3029 GCA_964353675.1 uncultured Chlorobiaceae bacterium | reverse complement strand
TGTCAGAAAGAACAACAGAAGGAACATGCTATGCGGCTCACAATTCTCATTACCAGTATCGTCGGTCTCATTTTCATGGCCGGCTGTGAAACGAGGATTTTGGTACCTGACTACACGCCGCCCGTTGTACCGCGTGGAGTCTTTGCGGAAGCAGGCGATAACTTCGTTGAAATATTTTGGCAGGATAATTCAGACGCAGATATCGCAGGGTATAGAGTCTACGTGAAAACCGAAACAATGACAAGATTCCAATTTCTCGGGTCGACGTCGTATAATTATTTTCTCGATGAAGGCGTTCCTAACGGTTCGACATACTACTATGGAATTACGGCATATGATATAAACGGAAACGAGAGTGATCTGAGTTATGACATAGGTGTCGCAACACCGCGGCCTGAAGGATATGATGCTGTATTAAAAAATTATCGCATTTATCCCAGCGTAGCCGGTTATGATTTCTCAAGCGGTACGATAGGCAGGTACGATGATCAGTATACGGATATCTTTTTCGAAAATTACGAGGGGATCCGGTATCTGGTGGTGTGGGATGACACGGAAATACAGGACATGGGTTATACGAATTCACTGTACGATATCGCAGAATCCCCGACAAGAGGCTGGTCACCGACCGGAGATGCGGTCGCGATTGTAGGCCATACCTATGTTGTACGAACATGGAATAACCACTACGCAAAAATAAGGATTGTGGATCTTTCCACTACAGCAGTGCAATTTGATTGGGCATATCAACTGCAGGCATATAATCCTTACCTGAAATTGAATTCGAATACCGAGCGGGTGCCGCAGCTGCAGACGCGTACGGCAAGACCCCGTTGAAAGCGCGATTGTCTGCATGACCTTTTCAGCGAGGGGCGGTAGAGGGAATCGTACCGTCCCTTAGCTGTTTGACTTTTTATGAACTTTCGAGTATGTTCTAACATGAATCGTATTATTGCACGTACGGCTTTAATCGCCCCAATTGTCTTATTTTTTATATTTCACTCCGTGGGACAGGAGCAAAAGGATGGAGATAAAACCGCACAAAGGGAGAAAATTATCAGAGAAATTGAGACCGGCATCCTGCAGAACAATGTGAAGTCCTTTTCCAGATATTTTGACAAGAATATCTATGTAACTCTCAGAGAAGGCGAGACCGGTTACTTTAGCTCAAATCAGGCCGTATACGTCCTTCAGAATTATTTTGAATCTCACCGCTTTTTACGATTTGCCTTTTCTACCATCAATGTAACCGATGTCCCGATCTACGCGACGGGAGGCGGTACGTATGTGTCCAGAGGTTCTCAGGAACATGTTCAGATATACATCACGGTTTCTCATGCCAGAGGTGGGTACGTCATTACCCAATTTTGCGTGTACTGAGTCTTCATGTCGTTAAGCCCTGAGAAGAACACCCGAGTATCATACTTTCGAACTTATGCTCTTCCGGTTGTACTGACTTCCATCGTTATAGTTCTGATCGTCGTGTATTATTTATATCCCGATACGATCACGCAACGGTGGTCTGAAATCCGTGGTAATTATGAGTCTGGCATAACGCACGAAGTGCAGGATCTTTTCTCTCGGTATCAGCAGCAGACTGCGGATGCAGTAACAGAAGTTGCATCATGCGTGGAACTGCATATCTATCTTTCTGATTCGCTGTATAGCCGGACGGAGGATATTTTCAGATTTCTCATTCAAAAGGTTCCGCCGGATCTGTCGCTGGAGCTGTACGATAATCAGAAACACCTTATAGGTTGGGCAGGAGCGCGCGGACAATTTGTAGACTCCGCAGAAATAGAAACCAAACCGACCTCATTTTTGATTAAGGGACCTATTTACTCTTATCTCGTGGTTTCCGTGCCGATTCGGAACAGCGGACGGGATATGGGATACCTTATTGGCAAGCGTCTTTTCGAAGTAAATTACCCGATCAATAACAGATTTATCAGCGCAGAGGCCTTCACATCAACTTTTATGAAGGTAAAAGGAGTCCCTTCGCAATTTAGATTCGTGACCGTCTCTATGCAGGGACGCAGGGGAGAGGAAGTGATGATTCCGCTCCGGGGTATCGATCAGAACATCATCGGAACGGGTATGATACCCCTTACACCGCCAGACTTGTATATCAGTCAACGACGGCAAACTATCTGGAACATCACAGCGCTTGCGATCATTCTCCTTGTGGGGACGCTCGGTTATCAACTCTGCCGCAGGGTAAACCGCCGATTTTCAGCGGCTGTGACAATAGCAGTTGTCACCATCATGTTATGGTTTATTCGTTACCTGCTCGTCTGGTTTTCTGTACCGCAATCACTCCTGGAACTTGAAATATTTAAACCGGTCTTGTACGCTTCGCCGTTTGGTTTCGGGATCACCCAGTCACTTGGTGATCTGTTCCTTTCTTCGGTTTTCATGGTCGTGAATTTCATAATTGCAGCTTCCATCATTAAAACCCGGCGTGACGATGATACCCGGGTAATTCCTTATTATCCAATAACAAGTAACGTAACAATCGCTTGGATGCTGGTATTTTCGATAGTTGTAATCCTCTTTATCTCTCTCCGTAGCTGGGCGGCGATTGTACGAAGCGTATTTTTTGATTCCACGATAGATTTTTCCGTCCCTTCAGCTGTTCAGATACAATTCGACCTGTTTGTAATGCTCGTTACGCTTTTTCTGATCGCTTCCTGCTTTAGCGTTTTGTTCCTGATACTCATGAAAACAATACGGTACATTTTCTCGACCACCATCCTTGTCAACCGAAGTGCGGTATGGTACTATGGAATAGCATTGCTTCTTTTCGCAGGGGGAAGCATCGTCTTCGAGGTTGTCCAGATGAATCGGATCACGGAACCTTGGTATCATTTTACATTAATGACAGCGGTACTGATTCTTGAAAAATGGTATGCAGGCAATCAGAAAAGCAGAAAGGTGCAGCCGGTCGTCAGGAATCTGGTAGTGATCGGAATCCTAACACTCATGCTGATAATCCCTCTGCTGAAGATGAACAGCGACCGGAAGGAGTA
>CAYGXH010000424.1:0-3037 GCA_964353675.1 uncultured Chlorobiaceae bacterium | reverse complement strand
ATGCACCGCCGTCGATTGATAAGTATATCCCGGTGCCTGGGCTGCCTAAATTACCGCACGATGCCATCATGATAGTTGTATCTGCAAAGAATATAATATTTTGTGCCATGATTACAGATGAAACTTGTTCCCATGTACCTCCTGCATTGAATGATCGGTAGATTCCTTCCGTCGTAGCGGCATAGACAGTGTTATGATTGAGAGGATTTATAGTAATACCCTGAACGCCTCTTTCCTCGTTAAATGACCAGTCAAGACTTTTGCTCCATGTTGTACCGCCGTCAGTCGTTTTCAGAATTCCGATTCCATAACTGCCCCGCGTTGTACGTATTGCCACGCCGCCGTGAGTTCCCTGGTATCGGTAAACTTCGCCGGTCCCGATGTATATGGTATTAGTATCAACTGAATCGAATGCGATTGCTTTTACACCGAGCACCGGGTAGCCGGTCGTAACACGCTGCCAGTCGAACTCAAGACCTCCGGTATAGGAACGCCAAAGACCTCCGCTTGCCGATCCGACGTAGACGGTATTGCTATTCTGCGGATTAATGGCAACACTGATCGTACGCCCTTGTACATTGAGAGGTCCCATTGCTCTCCAGGGTGTAAGTGAAAGTATGTTTCTTGGGACTTTTGATAATTGCCGCTTTGCTTGAGTGAACGCCTTGGAATACCGGTCGGGAGGAATATCATTATCGGGGAATGCCCTGGAATCTGACCAAAACTGCAGGGCGCCCATCGCACCGGAGGTTTCCTCTTCCGTAGATTTTGTCGCGTCTGAATTTTCAATATATAGTTTGCTGACGAGAATGAAGGATAAAAGAAACGCGCCAAGTGCTGTAAGTTTGATTGTAGTGTTCATAATAGGACTCCTGAAGTACAATAGGATATGGATATAAAGATGATGATAAAAATATTAAAAATCAATGAATTGATTTTATTCATGGATACAATTCTGGAATTTCGGCTGAATTTTCTGTACCTTTTATTTCACTTTTGCCCGAAGGACGGTATATCGGTATTTCCACTATGATTGGCGCAAAAAAGACAAAGCATTCGGACAATATTATCGGAGTTTCTGCCGCAGGCATCGCGTTGATTTTTTATATCATTACTGCGGCGCCGACAGTTGCCTACATCGACAGCGGCGAACTGGCAACTGTATCCCGGACGCTTGGGATCGCGCATCCGACGGGTTATCCGTTATTCACACTTCTTGGATATCTCTTCAGCCATTTACCCCTGTCACTCAGGATTATCCATCAGTTAAATCTTTTTTCGTCTTTTCTCTGTGCATTCGGATTGTTCTTCTTCTTCAAATTCATCCTCATCTTTCTTAACGAATTGCTTCAAAGGAAGCAGAAAGGCGGCGAGGAGGAGGAATTGAGGTCGTGGATCGATTACGTCCATAGGTATACTGGTCCGCTGGTTGGTACATTCGCGGTTGCTTTCTCAGAAACTTACTGGTCGACAGCTCTGTCGATTGAAGTTTACTCTCTGCATATCGTTTTTCTATGCGTACTGTTCTACCTTTTTGCCAGAGCGGTTCAGTCGAGCTGGCTGTTACGTAATTCCATCGGTGAGGATAGGCAGGTCACCATTCGGTGGATAGTATTTTCATACGTGCTCGGACTCGCGTTTACGAATCATATGACCACTATTCTGCTCGCTCCCGGATTCATCTACATGTACTTTTACGTACACGGTTTTCGGGCTCGCACATGGAAGAAGATTATTTCGCTCGCAGTTCCGTTCATACTTGGTTTTTCAGCATACCTTTATTTACCGATTCAATCGGCAAACCATCCGTTTTTGAACTGGGGAAATCCGGTTGATCTTGAAAAATTTCTATGGCATTTCGGAGGAAAAGTATACCGCGTTTGGATTTTTTCGTCGACTGAGAGCGCTGTAAAGCAGTTGACATATTTTTTCAATACGCTTCCCGCGGAGTTTGGGTATGTATTCATTCCCGTCGGGCTAATCGGATTGTGGCGCTTGCTGAAAATCCGAAAAACACTTTTCATTTTTACGCTTGTACTTTTCATATCATGTGTCGGCTATTCGATAAACTACGATATTCATGACATCGATTCGTATTTTCTCCTTGCTTATGCAGTCGTTGCTATATGGATTGGAGTCGGGACGGGGCAGCTATTCACATGGATCAAGAGTCGGCCAATTTCCATTTCTCTCGCGATTATCATGTTTCTCTGTGTGTCCGGTATCGTCGGGATAAACTACTCGCGCGTCGATAAAAGCGGACACACGCTCGTAGAGAAATACACTAAAGACATGTTGGATTCCGTGGAGCCGAACGGCATTATTATTTCATACCAGTGGGATTACTTCATTTCTGCAGCATATTATATGCAGATCATAGATGGGTACCGTCCGGACGTTGTGATTATCGATAAAGAATTATTACGGCGGTCCTGGTATTTCAAACAGCTTGAAACACGTTATCCGTGGCTCATCGGAAATTCACGTGCAGAGCTTGATCTTTTCCTACGTGAGTTGGACAAGTTTGAGCATGATGAACCGTACATATCCTCCGCGATTGAGTATCGGTATTCTGCGCTTATAAAGAGTATCATAGAAAAAAATATTTCATCGAGGCCGATTTATGTATCTCCTGAAATTGAAGACCGGTACACGGACGGATTCCGGCGGGTACCATCGGGACTGGCATTTCGTCTTTATACTGACGATAAATTGCACAAATTACGCCCGATTTCATTTGAAATTACCCCGATAAATGTGAAAGATAGCTACGACGAAGGGGTGATAGGTTTTTATAGCCGGGCATATATGAATTATGCCATTTTTAGCGAAATTTTAGGGGAAAAGGATAATATTTTAAAATATTTGGATAAAGCAATTGAAATAAAGCCTGATTTCATGGAAGCGGTATATTATAGAAAGCGGTTGCTTCAGCAATGAGAATGTGATAATTTTTGCACCGGGGAGGTAAATAGTTGTTTGACAATTTCAAAAAAAATAGTATATTACTAAGCTTAAGTACTAACAGAAATCGACG
>CAYGXH010000423.1:0-3049 GCA_964353675.1 uncultured Chlorobiaceae bacterium | reverse complement strand
CACTCCATGGAATTCATCCCCATCACACTCGACTGCTAGACGGGCATGCCCTCCCTCCACGACTATATCGATACGCTTCCCCGCTACATTAAATTGTGGAAGAACCTGATACCCCCTCCTAGCAATCTCAAGCGAGACGTCGACTTCAAACCAGCTATCGAATGGATTGGGTGGTTTAACGATGGAACGATTGACTCCTTCGGATTGTCTCTGGAATTCGTCACAATCAATACCAGTAATAATCTGGGATTTCGTTTGCTGAAAAAACTCCAGCAAACGTCTGCGTAAGCAAGATCGACTCAAGTCATTGCACTCAACAGAATGGAACAACCACATCTGATCACGAGCCCTACTCGCAGCAACATTAAATCTTCTTTCATCGGATATCATTGTCATAGGTCCGATTCTCTCATTGGGCGCTGCAACCATTGAAAGAAAGATTACGTCCCGTTCGTCGCCTTGAAAACTATAAGGATTTCCACAAATCAACCTCCGCTTCTCCATTTCCTCTGCACCTAATTGCTCAAGTAATTGCGTTTCAATCAAACCAGCCTGAGCATCTCCTTGAAGAACTATTACCCCCATGGTTTTGTCGTTATATTTTTCATCACGGCAAAGTTCTAGAATCTTTTGAACAACAGCCTGCGCTTCCGGACGATTGATAACACGGCTCAATGAACCTTCACGATAGCCATTCGAAACATGAACTGGAATAATAGGAGTAAGCCGTTCTTGTGGGTATTGTCGAAGCGGAATCAAGGGGGTATCTGAATAGCAAAGATCATTGCTGAATCTAATAATCTCCGGCATGCAACGGAAATGCTCACACAGACCTATACGGCGTGTACCGTAACGCAGTTTCCCATGCTCGAAAAGACTCTGCATCACATCAAAAGACGCTTTGAACACAAAATCATGAAGGTATTCATCCATCAATCTACTAACTGTGTCTCCCGAAACTCCAACTGCATCCGGGCTAATCTGCTTATCGTCACCAACTATGAGTATTTTCTTGCTGAGATAGAACAAGGGAAGTGCTTCAAAACCACATTGTGATGCCTCGTCTACAACAATCATATCAAACATACCAGGTGCAGGATCAACTGTGTCCCAAACTCGATGAAGCGGCATTATCCAAGCTGGAACTGCCTCTCTGCAATTATTTAGGTGTTTCTGAGCTTCCCTTCGATGGCGTGGTGCATGCTTTCCCGTGCCTTTTCCCAGACGACGCATCTCTTGTTCCCAGGCTTCCATATTCCTACGGTGTTCCTCGCGCATACGGCTGAAACAGAAAGACCACGCGCGAAGCGATGCAACCTGTGCAATAGTCTGGCCCAACTCTTCTTCGATCTGACAAAAACGATTTGCCAAACTAGTAGCGTCATCTTTCTTGATATAATCACTCAGCCATTGTTGTGCTTGAGACCAACGCCAGGCATCATGTAAATGAAGGACACGATCATCCCATGCTGGAATTTCAGGATTCTTTTTCAAATCATTTGATAACAATGGAGCGTATTGCTTAATTCTATTTAGAATTGTTTCTACATATTGAGCAGATTTCTTCTCCCCATTTAGCTGTTCGATCTTCGATTGTGCTCGTAGATAAGCATCGATACTACGAGACCTAATTGCTTCCACTAGTTCCTTGGTCACTTGGTGTGAATTGGTCTTTGCAGCTAATACAGAGACAGGCGACTCTAGTTGTTTAAGTTTGATTTTGACCTTATCCTTGTTAATGATAGCTATGGCATAAGCACATGTTTTGATAAGTATCTGAAGATAATGTTCTTTGTGCCAAGTAGGCTCAGATAGGTTGCCTAAACCACTTAGTTTATCTCTGCATTGTTTAATCTTATCACCAAGAGAAAGAATATCTCGAAGTGTACTCACGAGAGATTCGAATGATCGATATTGAAGAATAAAAGCCCCTTCTGCTCTTTTAGTCCGCTCATTCCATAAATTCCATCCTCGATCCAACTCGATACGAAACCGCAAAACATCTACCAACAATGATACTCGTTCAAGGTTATTGCAGGGTTGTGCATTTACACGAACGAACTTTATGATATAAAGCACTGACTTCACTACTTTAGATCGGAATGGCCCCCAACCGATTCTTCCACCGTTAATTAAATGATTTTTGAGGGTTTCTGCGTCTCTACACATTACATTCGGATCATACCCCTCAGGTAACGTAACATCTGTCGATTCCACTTTATGAGTATGACATTCAATCCGTGATATTATTTGCGTAGATTGCTTTTCCAACTCCAACCAAATACCATACTGACCAGAGGATACATCTTGGATTACATATTCAGCCCAAGCATGCGGTAGAGACTTCAGTTTATGAACATCGGTAAATAACTCAGTAATATTCTCCTGTACAGAGCGTATTTTATTCTCGTCTGCTTTAAAAATATGCTCAAAAAAAGTCTTGTCTATACCATCTAATGTTATAGCTTCCTCTTGCTCTGCTTTCCGCTCTATATCAACGAGATTCTCAAATTGTTCTATGGTTGCAGTCTCCTCTGGCCACAAACACGAAAGCTCCCGACTCTTTTCAAGTGTGAGCCATCGAAGGTCTTTTATAAATTGAGGAAAGTTAATATCGGTAAAAGGATATTCGACAAAGACAGGAACCTGATCAATAAACCATCCATATTTCTCCCTGTCTCTCTGGACCATTTGGGCTATCTGGGAAGCAGTACCCTGATAAGCTCCATCAGCAATAGTCTGGGAGTGCGTCTCGGATTCACGAATAGCTCGAAGTCTATTTTCTATTTCAGTCTTCTCTTGCCTGAGTTGACAAAGGCGATTTTCTTTTTTCTTGATTTGCTTCTGTGCAAAAGTCTCGTTCCATTCTTCATTCTTTCTGAGAACCGCGTTAACACTGGCTTCCAATGAGCGCTTTTCTTCTAGACCGCTCCCTAACAAACTAATACAAAGAGGTCTTAGTTCCTCCGGAAGAAGTCTTTCAAGTACTTGCAGTGCCCTTGGCGTTTTAGCTGTAATTAGCGTTCGTTGCCCCGTGGCAAGGAGGTGG
>CAYGXH010000422.1:0-3060 GCA_964353675.1 uncultured Chlorobiaceae bacterium | reverse complement strand
TTATACCAGAAGATCAATCTCCGGAGAAAGATTAATTTTTATGTTGCGCCGCATAACAATAATATTTCCGGGTATTTTTATTCTTCTCGCGATATCGGCGTCGTTCCTATTTGCCGGAAGAGGGGATAAAGCCGGAAATGCGAGCGGAACTCAGCTCATGATCCCGGTCGGAGCACGTGCGATCGGACTGGGATATTCTCCGCTTGCAAATATACGGGGGATTGAATCGGTACCTCTCAATCCGGCGGGACTCGGATTTTCCGGGATAAAAAATCAGGTAATGTTTTCAACGATGTCGTGGCTCGCCGATATCAATGTAAATTATGTTGCGCTAGGGACAGCGCTCGAGAATATCGGTTCGCTCGCATTTACGCTCAAAGCGCTTTCAGTCGGAAAGATACAGGTAACAACAGAAGACGAACCTGACGGAACAGGCGAAACCGTGAGTCCGACATTCTTAACTGTCGGGGGTACCTATGCAAGACGAATTACAGAAAACATTTCATTCGGGGTAACGGCGAGCGTACTCTACGAAAAGATGGCTGATGTGTCGGTGACGTCCATCGCTTTCAATGCAGGCGTACAATATGTTAACATCGGAGGGATAGACGGCCTTAGTGTCGGCGTCGTTGTGAGAAATTTAGGACCTACGATGAAATATGACGGAATCGGACTGTTGCGGGATGCTGATGTATCAGATGCTCTGCGTGATAATTCTATCGTTAAAATTGAAGCGGCTGCTGCAGAATTGCCGTCGACAATAGAGATCGGTCTTGCATATCAAAAAGCCCTGTTGGTAGAAAATATTATCAATATATCCTCGGTCTTCCAGAATAATAATTTTTCAAATGATGAGTATAAATTCGGACTCGAATACAGCTATAAAAACCAGATATTTCTCCGAACAGGCGCTGTCTTTTCATCAAAGGCTGAGTATCAGGAAAATATATTCGGACCGGCGTTTGGTCTCGGTATAAACACACACTTAAGCGCTGTTGAACTCCAGGTTGATTACGCCTACCGAAAAATGCAGTATTTCAACGGAAATCACGTTTTTTCGATCATCGTAAATTTTTAAAAATTTCGGGATTTTTTTTGTGCAGAATGGGGGCTTTTCAGGACAACAGACCCATTAATATAAGCAAAATGTATATTATTTACTAAATAATACTTGACAATATAATAGAAATGGAGTATATTCCTTCAAGCCCCCAATATAGCAATCTGTTGTTAAACGCAGAATTCGACCTAATTCACAACCGTAAATAATTAACGACACTAACGATTCCTTAAGGAGAAATGCTTATGCGTTTTTTCTCGTTGTTTCTCTTAATGCTTTTGATGAGCAGTATTGTTTTTGCTCAACAAAAGTATCTTGTGTCGCCGAATCAGGAGGTCATACCAATAACGAAGTATGACAAGATTCCCGATATTATTGCAAAGAGGACTAACAGAACCATATCCTCCACTACTGCGACATGTGGGGATAAGTTCACGTATGGTTACACTCTAGATCTTTATCCGGGATCTAACAATATGGGTGCATATCACAAGGATGTAATGGGACAATGGTATATTGCTATGGCAAGTGGTACGATAGATACAGTTTTTTGGTGGGGTTATGGACTAAACGGTGCAAAAGATTCGCTTGTATTTTTACGTATACATCAATCTATCCTCGGTCCCAATTACGGGCCGGGTGTAGGGATTCACTCTAACGCAGCGCCGTGTCAGAACTGGGGATACTGGATCAACAGTCTTGATCAAGATCAGGGTATTGCTGCTTTCCCTGATGACGCGACAGATACAACGTGGTATTCAACAATCAACACGAAGGGAGGAACGGTCCCGACAACCAGGCCTCCGTTCGGTTACTCGTTGTGGGGTGCACTCGGTTATGGAAAAATTCACCGTATAGGTGTAAATGCAGTTGCGATGCTTGATGCCGGTGAACCGTGCAGTGTGAAGGTTGGAGAAAAGTTTTTCATTTCCTTGCGTGTAAACGCTGAACAGTACCACGTGAATGATGCTCGCACAGAATTTTATGCATGGGGATCAGACGGACCTGTCTCAACAAACGATGAGAATTGGCCCTCACGAAATTGGAAATTTTATGAGCATGACAGCGGACCATCTCCCGAGTGTGCGGGTACACCTACTTACCTGGTGAAACGCGGCTGGGTTGCGCGCGGACCATTCACAGATGATCAACGATTCACTGCTGCATATAATTACTGGTACTCTATGACAGCCACGTCAAACGTCCCTCCAGTAATAAATTCAGTTGAGGGCGGAGATCCGGGAATAACATTCAACGCTGTAGGACCATACGTCATCCAGTATGAGATCTTCGATTGCGATCCAAACGATCCGGAGAATGCAGCTGTCACCTCCGCTGAAATACGATGGTCTAAAGCCGTCGTAAAAGCCATCAATATGGAGTTTGTGGACCAAACACCGCTCCCTATGACCCCGGTCGGTGGTGATCTCTGGGAAGCAGAGATCGACGGACAGCCTGTCAACACTGTAATAAACTACCGAGTTGTAGCTATCGATAATAAAGGAATGACACAATTGGGTGTCACACAATCATTCAGGGTATACAGTATTAAGCAACAGTATTATCGTGTGGATACGGGAACCTGCGGTACGATGTATACGATCAAGGGATTAGGATCGACAACCGAAATACCCTACATTGCATTTTTCTCGGCTAGTGCCACTCCGCGCGATGACGGAACAGCAGGTCCGTTCGATATTGGTGGTGATATGCCGATATTCGGCGACGTTGCACGCTATGCATGGATAGGCACCAACGGAGCGATCGCACTTTCGAAACTCATTAACGATACCCTAGATATAACCTCTAACGGCGCATTTAGCACAAACTGGATATTCCCATATCCCCAGCATTATGGACGAAGCGATATTTTACATCCAACATGGATACCACCCAATTTTATCGCACCATTCTTTGCAGATCTGATCATTGCCGATACGGGCGATGCGCCGAATACATTCGGTCATATTTTCTACGGCAATGCTGACGATCCGTGCAAG
>CAYGXH010000421.1:0-3062 GCA_964353675.1 uncultured Chlorobiaceae bacterium | reverse complement strand
CGACGAGACTCGAACTCGCGACCTCCTGCGTGACAGGCAGGCGTTCTAACCAAACTGAACTACGACCCCGAATTTTATACCGAAATGAATTACGCTGATCTAACGACACAATATACATAAATCGTCCAACTTTCGCAAGGATTTGAAAAGTCAAACTTCCGATATTTTACGCGTTTTAACAGAGATAAATATCGGAAGTTTTGATCGATTAACTTGACCTTCACTGTATAATTTGTATATTTTATACCAAAATTTCTCACAAGCACTCTGGGTCTACATCCATGAAAGATTTTTTCCTATACACCGGCGTTGCAGTCAGCGGAGCTGCCGTTCTCGCGCTCGAAATCCTCGGAACCCGAATCCTCGGTCCGTTCTACGGCGTCGGTCTTTTTCTCTGGTCCGCACTCATCACCGTAACCCTTGCAGGTCTCAGCCTGGGATACCTGATCGGGGGACGTATTGCCGATAAAAATGCGACCCTCACACATTTCTGCTACATCATCGGAATCGCAGGCGTTTGGATTGTACTCATACCTTGGTTGAAAAATCCATTTCTTACACTAACTGAACCTCTCGGGCTGCGGCAGGCCGTCCTTACTGTGGCATTTATCCTTTTCTTTCCGCCTCTCACACTTCTTGGGATGATAAGTCCGTATGCGATTAAGCTTAGAGCGGAGAGCATGGAGAAAGTTGGGCGGACAGCCGGAAATCTCTACGCTATATCAACTCTTGCAAGCGTTTTCTCGGCACTGCTCACCGGATTTTACCTAATACCGAATATCGGAGTCAACCGCCTCACACTCATCATCGGTATCGTACTTATAGTTACAGCATGCTGCGGACTCTATCGTCAGAAAAAAATGGTAACCGCGGGTACAGCAGTGATTAGTATTATCCTGGCGCTATTTTTACTCTGGAATGCATCGGCAGAATCTATCAGCCCGGACAGCAATCTTTTAACAGTACGGCAGAGTCAGTACGGTGAAATCCGCGTAATCGATGTTGAAGGAGGCCGATACCTTCTTATCGACGGCGGAATACACAGCGCCGTTGATACAACGACATGGTCTTCAATAACCCACTATGCCGCAGTGATGGACCTGCCGAAGTATTTCTTCAAGACACCTGGTAAAACACTCCTTATCGGTTTGGGAGGAGGATCGCTCCTTAAACAGTATGCACAGGACGGATGGAATGTCGATGCTGTCGAAATAGATCCCGCCGTAATCGACATCGCTTACGATTACTTCGGACTTTCGGATATGGAAGGACGCATCGTTGAAATGGACGGCAGGCAATTTCTCGGTACAACAGAGGACAGTTACGACGTCGTTCTCCTTGATGCATTCGGAAGCAGTTCAATCCCATTCCACCTCGTGACTGAAGAAGTATTCGGTCTCATCGCGGATCATTTAACGGAGAATGGTATACTTGCAGTAAATATTGAAACCATCGGCTGGGATGATCCGCTCATTGCAACTTTGGCGGCAACACTTAAAAAGCAATTCGCCAATGTCGTAGCTCTGCCTATGGAAGAACCCCCCGATCAACTCGGCAACATCGTCATTCTCGCATCCGACAGGCAATTTGAACCTCTCCGGACACCGGAGGATAATTTTACATTCGATCCGTATTGGCGTTACGGACCCGGATATCAGAAGGTACATGCATGGGACAACAGATTCACACCGGATATAACCGGAATTTCGGCATTAACCGATGATTTGAATCCTATTGATATCAGGTCGGAAATAATTAATCTCGAAGCAAGGAAACGACTGCATATTCTTTTTGAAGAAGGCGGTGAAATGAACCGATGAAAGCTATATCATTTGAGTGGTTTGATCTCCCCCGTCTCATCGATAATAACGGGATGTCCTTCAATTTTAGACGGTATTTTTTTCTCCAGCTCCGCTGTTTTTTTCACAACCATGACCCGAATACATGGGATTTTTTCTTCAGTTTCTCCGACAAAGATACCCACAACACCGGAGATAGCCATCAGCTCATCGGTATGCTCTTCTTTTACCGTATTAATATCACGCTTAGCCAAATTAGAGTTTTCGGTTTTATTTTCTTTCATATCTGAGTTACACCCTCCAAACGAGACAAGTATAACGACAAACAAAATCAGCGAGATTGTGTTTAAAACTTTTTTTATGATGCTGTCCCCTTCCCTTTCTCTCTATATTATAGACATAGTAAAATTAAAATAAAAACCCGTCTCGCAGAGAGAACGAGACGGGCCGGAGAGTAGATAGAACAAGATGTTCTTCTCTATTCCATTCTAATTCCCAACCATCGACGCTCCGAGAAAACTCAGAACCTGTCCAATCGGATTACCGAAACCATACGAAGAGCTGCCGGCGAAACATAGTCCGACAGCACGAGGATTCGTCGTTACATCCTCAACTGCCAGCGATCCCGAATCGCCTGATTGGATAAATTTACCGCCTCTGAATACGATCTGACCGGTAAATGTTTTTGTGAATGCTACACCTCCGGCACACTCATTTTCGTACTGGACTGAAATCGTAGCATTCAAGGCGTAAACCGTTGTTCTGGTAATTCCGCTGGTTCTGCCACTCTTTTTTACCTTTTGGCCAACCGTTGCGGCAACTGTTGATGTGGAAATTGTACCCACTTCTAGAATAGCCCCGTCCGTCCGCACCATCCCAGAAATAATCTGAGCTATCGCGGCATCTACGTTAGAACTCGGTAGACTCTTTATACCTGAGAGTGTTGCCACATTTTGCGCATTAGCGGCGTTACAGCTGACATCGATGAGTCCCGGTTGAACAACCGGATCACCCGCCTTTGCAACACGGCTGTTACCGCCCGCCACGATATCGGCTTCGAGGACGTGGTAGTTGCTAAGGATATATTGCGTGCTGCCCTTTTTCACTAGTGAGCCGAGAGTCCCGCCGCAGCAGTATCCGTTGGCGAGGTCATACCGCCAGCCGCCAGATGTACCGAGTTGAATTGGCGGTGTCTGCTTCGTTTTATGACTCACGGTGGTTGTTTTTAATGCCTTGATCGGACCCGTCACCTCAGCAATAACC
>CAYGXH010000420.1:0-3074 GCA_964353675.1 uncultured Chlorobiaceae bacterium | reverse complement strand
CGGTTTCTGGCGCAAGACGCGGGCGGCAACCAGACCGTCATCACGCGCACCGTCTCGGGATAGAGTTCCCTGACCGCCCGAAGGAATGTCTCTTTCTGAATGGCACACACGCTCGTGGGTTCGAGAGCCATCGCATCGGCAGTATACGGCTCTCCCGAAAGAACGGCGCGGTGTCCAAAAATATCTCCGGGACCGCGCAGCCGAATCACGAGTTTCTCTCCTTTCCATCCCGACTTCGATAACTTCACATACCCTGAGTATACGTGATACACCATGAAGGCAGGATGCCCCTCGCTGAAGATCAGTTGCCCGGGTTCAAAATGATAAACCAGTTTTTCCCGTTCCATTTTTTCAAGGGACATCCGGGGAAGCGTACAAAAAATGCTTCCTTTCCGGTGACTGCATGATGTGCAAATTGAGGGCTTATCTTTCATCCGTATATGCTTCAATTGGAGGACACGAACAAACGAGATTTCGATCGCCGTACACGTTATTTACACGCCCGACCGATACCCAGAATTTTTTCTCCCGTATCCACGGAAGCGGATAGACGGCTTTTTCACGCGAGTACGGAAATTTCCAGTTATCACTGACGGCCATGTCCGCGGTGTGTGGGGCATTCTTCAAAACATTGTTCAGTTTTTCGGCTTTTCCACTTTCAATTTCTGCAATTTCTCCCCTGATCGCAATCAGCGCTTCGCAGTAACGGTCAAGTTCTTCCTTCGATTCGCTTTCGGTCGGTTCAATCATCAGCGTTCCCGCCACTGGAAAGGAAGTCGTAGGGGCATGGAATCCGTAATCCATGAGCCGCTTCGCTACATCTTCCACTTCTATATCGGCGCTTGTCTTCACTTGCCTTAGATCAAGTATGAATTCATGCGCAACGCGTCCGTTCATCCCCTTGTATACTATTGGATAATATTTTTCCAGTCGACGCGCCATATAGTTGGCATTAAGGATTGCAACCTCAGTTGCTTCTGTCAATCCAATGATACCCATCATCTTTATATATGACCATGAAATCGGCAGTACGCTGGCACTCCCCCATGGTGCAGACGCGACAGGACCGATATGCTGTTTTCCTTCGAGTGGAACGACCGGATGTGAAGGGAGGAATGGAGCGAGGTTTTTGGTCACACCGATCGGACCAACCCCCGGTCCGCCTCCGCCGTGGGGGATGGCGAAAGTTTTATGAAGATTCAGATGACAGACATCGGAGCCGAGTTCCGCAGGCCTGCAGAGTCCGACCTGCGCATTCATATTTGCGCCGTCCATGTAGACCAGTCCGCCATTTTCGTGAATTATGCGACAAATATCCTTAATCCCCTCTTCGAAAACTCCGTGCGTCGAAGGGTATGTTACCATCAGAGCCGCCAGCCGATCTTTATGCTGGATTGCCTTTTCCTTCAAATCGCTGACATCAATAGAGCCATCGTCCATAGCTTTTACAACCACGACATCCATTCCTGCCATTACGGCGCTTGCCGGATTCGTACCGTGTGCGGATGATGGTATCAGGCATATATTGCGACGAGCCTCCTTATGGTTTTCATGATATGCACGAATAACGAGAAGCCCCGTGTATTCACCCTGAGCACCAGAATTGGGTTGGAAAGATATTGCATCAAATCCGGTTAAATCCTTAAGCATCGAATCAAGTTGTTCGAAGAGGATGTGATAACCCTTCGCTTGCTCTTTGGGGACGAATGGGTGAATGCCGTTAAAATTCGCCCATGTAATCGGCATGAGTTCCGTAGTTGCATTCAGTTTCATGGTACACGAACCGAGCGGAATCATGCTGAATGAGAGTGACAGGTCCCGCTGTTCGAGCGATTTGATGTACCGAAGCATTTCCGTTTCGGAGTGGTGTAAATTGAAGACGGGGTGCTGAAGGTACGGCGATGATCGTTTCATCCCGTTGTTGTAGCCGGCAAAATTCTCCGTAAGACTATCCCCTTTACCGCTCCGAACATTTTTCGCTTGCGCGAATATTTTTACAAGTGTTTTAATTTCATTTAGATCGGTTTTTTCGTCAAGAGAGATACCGCATGATCCGTCATCAAACCAGCGAACGTTTATTTTATTCGATTGTAAAATCGGTTCGAGAGTCTGCCTGATATTTTTACCGTCAGTTATGTGAAGCGTGTCGAAATAATCACTGTGGAGAATTTTGTAGCCGAGAGCTTTTAGCTGTGAGGCGAGGAGCGCCGAAAAGTTGCTCACCCGTTCGGCGATTCTTTTCAGACCATCGGGTCCATGGTAGACAGCATACATGCTCGCCATTATTGCCAATAAAACCTGGGATGTACAGATATTTGATGTAGCTTTTTCACGACGAATATGCTGTTCGCGAGTCTGGAGCGCCATGCGAAGAGCGCGCTTACCTCTCGAATCGACCGAAACACCGATGATGCGTCCGGGAACGTGCCGTTTGTATTCGTCCTTTGTGGCAAAATACGCGGCATGCGGACCGCCGTAACCCATTGGGACGCCGAAACGCTGTGTGCTCCCCACCGCAACATCAGCGCCGAATTCACCCGGTGGCGTGAGTACCAGTAAACTGAGTATATCAGCCGCGACGACAATCTTAGCGCCAACAGTGTGTGCCTTCTCACAGAATATTCGATAATCATAGACCGCACCGTCTGATACCGGGTATTGAAGGAGTGCACCAAAAACCTTATCGGAAAATTCAAATTCCGACCATTTTCCCACTATAACCTTGATGCCGAGCCACTTCGCCCGCGTCTGAACAACTGATATGTTCTGTGGATGACATTCATCCGAAACGAAGAAGATACCGCCGTGAGGTCTTCCGCTGATACCGAAGAACATCGTCATCGCCTCTGCTGCAGCAGTTGCCTCGTCGAGGAGAGAAGCATTGGCAATTTCCATTTTTGTTAGGTCAATCACCATCGTCTGGAAATTTAAGAGCGCTTCCATCCTTCCCTGTGCGATTTCGCCCTGGTATGGGGTGTACTGCGTATACCAGCCCGGATTTTCGAGAATATTCCGCTGGATGATTGTAGGTGTAATTGTATCATAAAATCCCATCCCAATCAGAGATCGGTACA
>CAYGXH010000419.1:0-3107 GCA_964353675.1 uncultured Chlorobiaceae bacterium | reverse complement strand
CCTATCGATAACGAGTTACCGGTTGCTGAATTCCCCACTGAGAACGTATTGCCAAGTACATCATGGGCAGTGTCAAATTTGAAGTAGCCTTCATCGGCTATCTTAAAATCTGTTTGGATATGTCCATCACCGATGCTAAAAACATCCGTTAAGGTGAGTGTGTCAAAGACGAGGTTGAAATGTACTGGATCAGGGTTCCCGCTTGCGGATGACCGCTCTGCCCGTCCAAATCCCATGAGTTGATTCCACCAGAATGTCCCCGTGGCGTACGCATTGGCAGGGATGTCGGTTATTTGTACAATCGGGACAGCAACGCTTGGAAGGTAGAAATCTAATTCGTTGAAATTGGAATCTGCCTGTCGTTGGATTTTTCCATAGACGTAATTATTGATATTACTAAAATTATCAGCATCGACATAGAGAGTTGCTTCGGCACTGACCCTTTGACTATTGATGCTTCCTGCGGGGACTCTCATAAGAGTAAGAGTTGGATCGTCTGGATTTGCTTTCGGGTAAAACACGGTGATATCACCAAGCGTACCACTCTTCGTTAGGTCAATATATCCATTCGCATCAATCCGTAACATACTTCCGTTTTGTATGCGAAGTGTGGCCTTTGCTTCTAATTTTCGAGAGCTGGGAATGTTGTTTACTTTGAGGAATGGGACATCCGTCTCATTTGGGTTTTTTAGTTTTGGATAATAGACGATGATCTCATCTATCTTGCTGCTCATAGTGAGATCGGCATATCCACGAACATTGACGTAGAACAACTCTCCTTGGACAAATGTTACTTCAAAATCATCAAAGATCTTCCATTCATATGAGAGGGTTTTTGGAAGCCCAATGATTCTTACTTTTTGACTAAACCAGGGTGAATCCAAGATGACCGCGATATTGAAAATATTACTTGCCTCATAATCAAACCCATGGGGATCCTTCCGAAGACCAAAACTCATCCATCTTCCTGGTTGTGCCATAGCACTATCAATTTTGTCAAGGACAAGAGAGAGGCTTACTCCCTCACCACCCCCAACATGAATATCTGAGGAGTACGTAATTGTTGTTTCACTTGTATGGTGACTTTCGGTGTCAAATTGATAATAAATGTAGCCACCAAGGGGGATAAATTGAGTCGTTAACGTGACAAAAGGAGTAAATTTCACTGAAAAAGCGATATCATATTTGAGTGTGTTGGTGCTTCCGGTATATGCACGGAAACCGTATAATAACTCGAGAGGGGCGACACCACTTGGCTCGATTTTCATTGCTTGTTGGAATATAGTCGGGCTGAAAATATTCTGTTTTGCAAATGCAAACCTCTTTTCGACATATTGCGGTATTCTCTCACCAGGTAACGTACGATACCCTACTCCAACCGCAAAATAATCGTCATCAGCTGCTAGAACCTTCGGATTCTGGGTGATTTGACCCTGAAGCGTGCCTTCTTGAGAACCAAGTATGTTGTTGTCGAATAGTTGGTAGAAGAGACTCCGACCGATTTGTGTGCTTTGTCTTATTTTTTGTTTTAATAAGGTGAGAAATGAAGAACATGCTTTGAGGGATTGTGCAATCTTTTGTTGTATGAAATGAGGTTGATTGCTGTAGGAAGAGATGTCGTTATTTCCGCTATATGCTTTCACAAGTCCCCAGTTCACATGGATCTCAGACCAAACTTCTAATCCTGCGTAGAGATCAGACGGGCCATTGTTGATTTGTCGTACTCGCACCAAATCTTCGAGAGATTTATGCTCTACATTTGTTTTTGTATTCAGGATAGTTTCCCAATAAAATCCAAAGGATACTTTTATATCATCCTCAGGATCGTCGTCGATATTAAAAAAAGCATCTTCACAATAAAGAGGATGCTTGAGGAATTTTTTTTGGAAATCATTGATGGAGATGTTGAGTTGTTTTTCAAATGTTTCCCCATTGTATTTTAATCGAATCCACCATTCGAAAATAGTGCTAGCAGGTTGTATCCATGGTGCCGTAATTGTAGTGTCAATAGCTTGATGGGTGCTGTAGGGGTTTTCATCCATATTCAGATAGGAATACACCGACTTTGTTAATTGGTCCATTGTACTTGAAGATGTTGTTTTAACAGTTTCAACATTAGGAGAAACTAGCTTTATTGTTTTTTGTTCAAAAATATTGGTTAAAGAAGTAGCAATTCCTGACATGCTAATACATGTCATTATTATCAAGATTGCTACTAAGAGTTTTTTCATTTTTACGTCACCTCTTCCGTAATATATTAATTACCCTTTTTTCTGCCCTATATATATTAAGAATCAATTAATATATATAGTTTGTTATCCGTTTTTTATTTATTGCACTAGTTTTCTGCTCTAAGTAATTACGAACGTTCATAATTCACACCATTGTAAGTGCAGAAAATATTGACTAAATGATGTATTTTAAAGGAATAATTATGGTATCACTCGATATCAGAAAGATAATCTATCTGTTTTATAACCTAAAGGAACCAGCTATTCAAGGAAAGGGGAACGATTCGATTATTCTATCATTTATTAGAGAGAAATTTACCGCAACATTTTCATAGTCTCAACCGATGTAAGATTTAAGCATTACATTATTAAAAAATACTGGAGAGCTGAGGACATGGGGAAAACAATTATTCAAAAAATCATTGAAGTTCATTCAAAAACTACCGCAAATATCGACGAGATTATCGATGTTGCGATAGATGTGAGAGTTGCACGGGATTTTGGTGGGGCAAATGTCGTCAAACACCTGGAGGAACACCATCTTCCTATTGATAATCCAAAGCATACGTTTTTCACCTTTGATTGTAACCCTGGTGGTTGTGATCAGAAATACGCGGAGAACCAGCAGATTTGTCGTGTGTTCGCAAGAAAACATGGTATGAAAATCTATGATATCAATAGCGGCATCGGAACCCATCTGGCATTCGAAGAAGGGCTTGTTTTTCCAGGGGATACGTTTGTATCAACAGATTCTCATGCGAACATCCTTGGTGCCATTGGAGCATTTGGTCAAGGAATGGGGGATATCGACATTGCCCATGCGTTTGCCTATGGGAAAATCTGGTTTAAGGTTCCACCATCGATAAAAATTATTCT
>CAYGXH010000418.1:0-3128 GCA_964353675.1 uncultured Chlorobiaceae bacterium | reverse complement strand
AGATTTTTCTGATTGCCTTCATCTGGGATCTCAACAAGTCCCCCTCCCCATTCAGTCCCAAGCCATATATTATCGAGTCGGTCCTCATAAATACAATTAATTGTTTTATCTTGTAACCACGTTGTGTCATTCTTGTGGGGAAGAAAGTTAATGAAATAATCATGCTCATAATCGTATAAATTAAGTCCATCCAAAGTACCTATCCAGAATCTATTTTTACGATCAATATGAAGAGACAATATCATATTTGAGGATAGTGAATGTGGATCACCCATTTGGGGGCGATACACTTTACATATGTAGCCATCATACCGAACAAGACCATTTGTAGTGCCAAACCAGACAAAACCCAATTTATCTCGGACAACTTTGGTACGTATCTCTGGAGTCGGTAAACCATCATCAGTAGTGAGATGATTGAAATGATAAACGGGAAGAAATTTTTCCTGTGCGAAGAGAGGTTTATTGAATAAAAATAAGGAGAGGAGCAGTATTTCTATTGCCCATGAGTAAAATATCCGGATAATTCCCCTATTATCCATACTATTACTCATATGCAATATCTAAGTAAAATCCCTCACTTGTGCCCTCACAGGGAAAGTAGGTAAATATTCAAGTAATTTCAAATGATAAAATAAGACAACTATTTCAGCTCCAACTCAAAGAGAATATCATCCTCCAATTCATACTCTGTAAATAGTGGATTCTCGATAACATTGATTTTGGTTTGATTTGATGGGTTCTGAAATTGAAAGTCATTACAAGACCCAACCCCCGCTACTCGATCGGCCGATTCTGAAAAGATTTGGCCTGTTTTTTTTCATACCCCGATGTGAACCTGCAGTGTGAAAATGCTTTTCGATTTTTTCATATGCTCCCATCGTCTAGACCTAACCGCCTTCGATGATTCTGTAATTTCCAGAGAACGGCTGGATGTGACTTCAAACGCTCGGCTTGCCCTGAATCCGAAAAAAGATGTTCGGGTTCGTATATTCCTTTATCCAGGAAACGATTCATGAAGAGATTTTCGGTTTTGTCATAGTTAATAAGGGTGGAAATAAATACTTTCGATGCTTTCTTCATTTTATCAAGATCAACTAATTCATTCGTTCTCAAGAGAGGTGTTAATTGCTCATCGATCATTTTTTGTGTTACATTTTCAATGGTTCTGAAGTCTTTCTTTCTCCAATCATCATCGCAGGTTATACCAAATATGATTAAGTTCTTTTTTAACTTTTTTAGATCATATTTTATCGAACATTCAGACAGCTTATATACATCATACAAATCCCTCGAGGTAGAGCGATCTAATAGTGCTTTGATTTTACCAGCGAACAACTCTTCGAAGGATACAATGTTGCAATCGAAAAGATAATCTTCATCCACGGGATAGGGTTCCCTTACCTCTGTCCCCCACACAGGAACCCGCATCATGAAATTTAGATCTACTTCGAGTGTATATGTTCCACCAAATGCACTTGGGGCCTGCAAACGCCACTTTGCACCGGCGTGTTCCGCTGGAATATTTCGTACAGAGATACCTCTTGACTCGATGAGTTTCTTCATTTCTTTCTCTGCGATCGGACGGTCTTTCAGCATCGTATCTCGATCTGGACTACCAATATAGTTAAGATCGATGTCGACAGATAGCCGTGGCAACTGAAACCAGAAAAGATTAATGGCGGTACCACCTTTCAATGCAAATTGTTTGTTGAGAAGCGGATGTCGGTTTATCTCTCGCAAGAGATCAAGAAGCGTCATTTGTTTCTGTAAACTGTCAGGACTAAAACCAGTGTTATCAGAAAGATTTGTGAGATATTCCTTAGAGAACATTAGAATTCTTCCCACTTTTTATATTTAACCGACTCTGGTACAATTAAATTCCATCGCTTCACCAAAACACCACCTTTCCGGTCCGGAACCCAGTATACAGGCTGTAACGGAATATTATTCGCCAATTTCTCGAGGAATGATTCTTCCACATGAAAATTATCACGGTGTTGTTCTAGAAAGAATCCAACTCGCGCGTACAGATTCTTCTGCCCGCGAAGGTCAAGATAGCCGAGAATGAGATCTGTCTGAAGATAAGGCATTTTTTCTAATGAGCGGTACATTTCCTCAAAACCGCCGCAATACTGCGGTCGCTCAAGAGCTTCCACGAGCGTTCGTTCTTTCCCTGTGACAAGTAATTTCATTCCGAGTCGTTCAACTTTCTCGGTACCGAAATTTGCTTTTGATTTTTTTCGCAGCTTTTCGGGAGTAACAACAGCCCGGAAATGTCCATTTTGGAACCGAACTGCTGGACGGAACCTATTTGAGAAATAGTAGTAAGTGTTGAACATGCTGTGGCCAAAACCCAATAAGTCAAGTGCTGTGTGAAAGGCAAGCACGGCGTCGGATGCAAGCTTTGAAGCGACTAAATATGGATCGATTGAGGCGCTATGAACGTTTTGACCTGGACGAACCGAAAAATACAAACCATCCTTTATCCTTCCTATCCGTTCCATTCTCTTATTATAGAGGATCATATCGGAAGCTTCTCGACTATCAGTCGGAAGCGAATAGAATTCACGAAGTTCATCTATTGTAAAGACTGGATGAGACTCAAAAAATACCCGTATGTCTTTGTCATTCATTGCCATTTACTCTTAAAACCCGTATAAATATCCGAGATTTGAGTGTAATATACAAGTATTCATTTGCTAAATACTCGATTATATCGTATAAATATACGAGTTGTTGGAGCAAATAGCAAGTACAATTGCTTGAAAGCGTACGAACAACGGTTGCCGATATTGGCGTTTTTAAGCTATTTTGAAATTGAGATTTTCAAACAATCCTTAGATTCCAACCGTACATGTTCGTTGAATCGTTTATTCTGTTAATAAATCAAAGGTACAGAATGTATGATTCAATGGCTGATATGGTTTTAGCTGGAGTAAAACTATGCGAGACTAATCTCCGTAATTAAAGCGATTTTCAAAGTTGAAATTTCCATGAATCCGCTTGATTTGAAGCCTTGCGAATGATTGTTGAATTCTAGGGAATAGGGATCAATAATCTTGACAAATGTAGGGATTGTCTGTATCAATAACTTTGAAGAACTGTCGAATCTAGTTTGATTTTCA
>CAYGXH010000417.1:0-3142 GCA_964353675.1 uncultured Chlorobiaceae bacterium | reverse complement strand
TCATCCTTCATAGAGTACAACTCTTAATTGAATTGTGTTCGATAGTGCAACTATCTAACAACGTACTGTTTAAACATCACTCTCCACTCGTGGAGAGGGATTATAGGGAGAGGTTATAAAAAGCCAGTCCAACTATCGAACAACGGAATTATTCATCATGGCAATCCTTTAATCATGTGAATCGTGGTTCAGACGTCTTTCTTTGCCTCACCCCCTCGCCTACCGTCCCCCTCTCCACCGCTTGTCCTGAGCAAAGTCGAAGGAACGTGGAGAGGGGGATTCAGGGGGAGAGGTCATTCTTCCTGCATCTTTCCGCGGATTTTTATATATTGATCTGATAAATTACACACCGTATTTCAAAGAAAAACCTATGTCCAAAAAAGCATTAATCACCGGCATCACGGGTCAGGACGGTTCGTACCTGGCTGAATTGCTCCTTGAAAAAGGGTATGAAGTACACGGCATCATCCGCCGGGCAAGTACATTCAATACCAGTAGGATCAATCATATCTATACCGACCCGCATGTCAATGGTGTAAAATTCTTCCTCCATTATGGCGATATCAGCGATTCTACAAATCTTATGAGACTCCTCTATAAACTGCAACCTGATGAAATCTATCATCTTGCGGCACAAAGCCATGTGCGAGTGAGTTTCGATATCCCGGAGTATACGGGCGATGTTACCGGGATCGGGACGGTAAGAATCCTCGAGGCAATCCGGGAGACGGGCGTCAAGACAAAATTCTACCAGGCTTCGAGCAGTGAAATGTTCGGAATGGCAAGGGAAATTCCGCAGAAGGAAACAACCCCCTTCTATCCCCGCAGTCCGTACGGTTGCGCGAAAGTCTACGCATACTGGATTACCGTAAACTACCGAGAGAGCTACGGTACCTACGCGTGCAACGGGATTCTCTTTAACCATGAATCACCCCGCCGCGGGGAAACATTCGTCACAAGAAAAGTGACACGCGCTGCCGCGCGGATCAAGGCAGGTCTTGAGAATTCACTCTACCTCGGTAATCTCGACGCGAAACGCGACTGGGGTTACGCTAAGGAATACGTCGAAGCGATGTGGCTCATGCTCCAACTGGATAAACCGGATGATTTTGTCATCGCGACGGGAGAGACACATACCGTTCGTGAACTGGTGGAAGAAGCATTCTCCTATGCGGGACTCGACTGGCAGAAGTATATCAAGGTCGATCCGCGTTACTATCGCCCGGCTGAAGTGGATCACCTCATCGGCGATGCGACAAAGGCGAGAAAGATGCTCGGTTGGAAGCCGCGCACGACTTTCAAAGAGCTGATACGCCTGATGGTTGATGCAGATATTGAGTTGGTGAATAAGGAGCATCGGCTGAATGTAAAGATATGACAGCCCGAACCTTGCGAAGGTTCGCTGAGTTCGAGCGATATAAACCTTCGCAAGGTTAGTAAGATTTATTTACCCGCTGGTTCCCAAAGTTCCTTTTGGAACCTACCCGTAGAAGTAGGCATAGTACGTTACAAAGCAGGAGCTTGGTAACGAGACATGTGAGACGGAGCTTGGGAACCATAAAATTGGATGCACTATGGAAAAAAATGCCAAGATATACGTAGCAGGAAATACCGGACTGGTCGGCTCGGCGATTGTCCGGAAACTGAAAGAAAAAGGATACACAAATCTCGTCTTCCGCCAGTATCCTCCGTTTAACCTCATCCGCCAGGCCGACGTCGAAGAATTCTTTCAATCCGAAAAACCGGTATATGTCTTCCTCGCCGCCGCACGCGTGGGCGGTATACTCGCAAACAATACTTACAAAGCCGACTTCATATACGAAAACCTCGCCATCGCTATGAACGTCATCCACTCAGCATACAAAGCGGACGTAAAAAAACTTCTCAACCTCGGTTCCTCATGCATCTATCCGAAACTTGCGCCGCAACCACTGAAGGAGGAACATCTCCTGGAAGGTTACCTCGAACCGACTAACGAACCATATGCAATTGCAAAAATCGCCGCGATAAAACTCTGCCGCTATTTCAATGAACAGTACGGGACAAACTTTATATCCCTCATGCCGACAAACCTGTACGGTCCGTTTGATAACTTCAACCTCGAAACCGGGCATGTTCTCCCTTCGCTCATGCGGAAGTTTATCCTCGCCCGTCTGCTCGCCGAAAAAAACTACGACAGACTGCTGAAAGACATTAAACGTTTTCCTATCGGTTTCGGTATCGATGCCGATAAAATGAAATCCGATGACATTGTTAAAAATCTCCGGAAATTTGGTATTACTGATAAAGTGGTAACACTTTGGGGAACCGGTTCCCCCTACCGTGAATTTCTCTACGTAGACGATTTAGCCGATGCGGCAGTTTATCTCATGGAAACCTATGGGTACCGCGAAATTGGAGAGCTGGTCAACGTGGGAACAGGCGCCGATTCCACAATTGCCACGCTCGCCTATATGGTGAAAAAAATCGTCGGCTTCGCGGGAGATATCATATGGGATGCAGCCAAACCGGATGGAACACCGCGAAAACTCCTCGATGTGAGCCGGCTTAACGGACTCAAGTGGAAGTCCAAGGTTCCGCTTGAAGAGGGAATCCACCGTACTGTCGAATGGTACGCTTCACAAGTGAAGTGAATCGAGAATGCCGCCGGTTACCATTTCCGTCATCACACCATCATTCAATCAGGCGAGATTCATCGAGCAAAATATAAGGAGCGTCCTCGATCAGAATCGTGCGGACGTTGAGCATATCATAATCGACGGCGGTTCAACCGACGGAACTCTTGACGTTCTGAAAAAATATTCCCATCTGAAGTGGATATCGGAGCCAGATCGCGGTCAGAGCCATGCTCTTAATAAGGGATTCAGGATGGCTGGAGGCGAGATCATCGGCTGGCTAAATTCCGACGATTATTACTCTCCCCGGATCTTCTCCACAGTCGCGGAAAAATTCTACAATAAGAACACTATAGCAGTGTGCGGTGATGGCTATGAAGTAAATGAGCGGGGAGAAATGCTTCGACCCCTCTCATCCCGGCGCATGCAACCGAACGACCTGATCCGCTACTGGAAATGGCGCTATGAGTTTGTCCAACCCGCACTCTTCTTCCGCAAAAGTGTATTGGAGGCAATAGGTTACCTCG
>CAYGXH010000416.1:0-3142 GCA_964353675.1 uncultured Chlorobiaceae bacterium | reverse complement strand
GTATGAAGTTGAGGCACTTAATACAGTTTACAGTTATTCTTGCCAGTTTATTGCTCATCTTAGGCAGCGCATATGCACAGATGTCATCTGAGTTTTGGATAACGGTACAAAGTGATACTAATGCAAAATGGGGATATGAACCTTGGGAATTATCGTTCGGAAACCATATCAATGGAACATATGGTATAGATAGTCTCAATCCAACACTACGAGAAATAGTATTCCCACCCATGGCCCCAGGTTTTGCAGCCTGTTGGGCATATATTCCTGGAAGACCAAATATATGGGGTGAAAATGGGAAACTTTATAAGTATGATTTTCGCGGTATACCATTAAACAGCCTACAAGTGGATACATTTAATTTAATGTTTGCACATGCTGGTTTCGGAGATGCTGATATTACAATTAGATGGCCGAAAGCAGAATATCTTGCTCAACGATGCGATAGTATGTTCCTAGTAGATAAATATAGACAATTACCAATATTAAATGCTTTTACTATCGATAGTATTGTAATCCCTGATGCTCTTGACAGGATGATTTTGTATCTCCTTATATACAAATATGGCTGCAAAATTATTGATGATGTAAACGAAGGGATGAATCTCTCTCCAATTACTTTTACACTTGAACAAAATTATCCCAATCCCTTTAATCCTTCAACTCAAATTAATTTCTCTATACCAAAAGCAACAAATGTCACACTTAAAGTCTATGATGTACTTGGTCAAGAAATTGCTGTGCTGGTTAATGAAAGAAAACAAGCTGGAGAATATAAAGTAACCTGGAATGCTGAAGGTGTGCCAAGTGGAGTATATTTTTATAGGATAGTGGCGGGAGAGTTTGTTGAGACAAAGAAGATGATGGTGTTGAAATGAAAAAACTCTTAATGGGATTTATCATATTACTATTACTACAAATAGCCTATTCCGCGAATAGTCAGGTCACTGATACAATTCGTGTTCACACGGGATGGAATATGGTTTCCCTCCCCTTAAAGGTTCAGGATGCATATTATTTAACACTATATCCCGGCGTTATTACAAAGGCATTGATCTATGGTGAGCCATGGGAAAAGGATACTCTCAAAGTTGGAGAGTCTTATTTTATGAAGTTCGCTTCTGATACAACGTATCTTATCACAGGTGTACCAATCCAAAGTATTACAATAAATCTGCCATGGGCAGGTTGGCACATGGTCGGATCTATTTCCTATCCGGTTCCGGTTAATAATATTGAATTCGATTCAGCAGGAATTATACACTCAGATTTCTTTGAATATAATCCAGCATCTGGCTATGAAAAATCTGATACGATTAAACCTGGTTCTGGCTATTGGGTAAAAGTTGATAGGCCAATCAGGTTAATTATTTTATCAGATGGGTGCTATCCCACTACTTTACACAAGTTAAGTCAAACCGAATTAGGTTCTCTTCAAGAGAAGCTTGACGATAAATTATCTGGAATGGAATATGAAGCAGAGTTAGATAGTTTTGGATTATTGGGCCATTATGGATTATTTCCTAGGGGGAAATCAAGTATTACGGATACCGCACTAGCAATCACGCTTGCGAAAACTGCATTGTTGTATCTATGTGATTTTTCTAATATTGTTGATACTTCTACATTGTATGTTGAAAGATTGAGGCATGCCGTTCTTCCACCGTATTTTACGGATTGGGACATATCATTTAAAAATCAATATTATAATGGAATGGAAGTGTGGGATTCACAAACTCTGGCGATCGTAGCGGATGATTTTATTCATATTACCGGTCACCATTATAAGAACGTTTTTATCCCCGAGCATAATATTATCAGCAAAGAGCAGGCCAAGATGAAGTTGGTTGGAACGGAGATCCATTATTATTGCTGGGTTCCAAGCACGTTTGTTATTACCGATTCATCCATTAATCTTGAGACGATGGAGCAATGTGTCTATCCCTTGGTTAAGCCTAATTCTATAGAGTTGCGGGTTGCTTGGAAAGTCCCAATCTCTAGCGATGGCTCCCCTATGTGGTATTATTTCATCGATGTTGTAACAGGAGAAACCATCGGGATAAGACAATTATTTATTTGTTAGTGGAGTTTTATATTAACGGCGCTGAAAAATAATTATTAAGAAAAACATCCCTCTATAGAATATTTGCTGAAATGAAACGATTATTCATAACAATCATAATAGTTTTTGCTGGATATCATCATGATTGTCCCGCCCAATTGATTAAAAGTTACGGAGTAAAGGTTGCGTTGACATCCGCTAATGATAACTATGAGAACAAAAATGCTCCTGATGTATCGACGAAGAGGAGAATTGGATTCAACATCGGTGGGTTTGTCGAGTGGTTTCACGTTCCTTATTTTTCTGCTATTACCCAAATTGAGTACGTGCAGAAAGGAAGTGGCATGGATTTCGACAGGAGGGATGAACACAATAACGATCTTGGCACAATTACATACTATGGTCGCTTGGATTACATCTCGATTCCGATTTTAGCAAAATTTAGTATTCCAACAGCTTCAGTTAGTCCTTTTTTATTAATGGGCCCCCGATTTGATTTCCTTGTAGGTTATCAGTCCGATAAAAATATTTTCAATGATTTGTACAGCAAAATTAAAATAAATGTTACTGGAGCTTCTATCGGTATTGGTGCGCAGATAAAATTAATTCTTGAAACAAACATTATGGCAGAAATACGATATAATTATGACTTTGTAGATTCTTTCAAGAACGATATCGTTCGTACACGAAACGACTCATACGATATATGGATAGGTTTATCATTTTGATTTGTTGCATCAGTAAGTGAGAAAATATAGTACCTGAGTAGAGATTATCTTCGATATGTAGATAACCGCTTCGAAATCATGGCCTCCCACATGGTTTCACTGCCGGGCGCAAACATTTTTATATCTTATCTCGACTTGTAAAAATGAGCGGGAAATAATTTTCACGCTGCAGGTTCATATCGGGGTACGAAAAAAAACAGGCCAAATCTTTTCAGAATCGGCCTGAAGAGTAGCGGGGGGACGCCACACAACGTACGGAAAGATTGATTTCTTTGAAAATCAAGCTCAATTCGAGAGTTCTTCAAAATTGTTGGAACAGACAATACCAACCCTTGTGACGATGATATACCCA
>CAYGXH010000415.1:0-3152 GCA_964353675.1 uncultured Chlorobiaceae bacterium | reverse complement strand
GCTCAAGCGGAGTGGCTCTGAATCCATCGTTCTAATTAACACCTCGCTTCAGCGAGGTGGCTTTGAACGAGGCTCGATCGTGAAACCGTTTTAACGGTTTCAATACGTGAATCAGTCCAAACGACACGAATGTATCGGTGTGTTAATGAGATTATTACTGTCATGGAATGGTCCATGACGGCCAGGTGAATATCAGGTCTATGACAGCAAAGTGGGATTTTAACTGAGTTTCTTTTTAAACCGTAAAACACTCAGCGTCAGGATAACGACACCGAACACGAGAAGCGCCGCCGCCTGCGTCCATAACTCCGCAATCCCGACCCCCTTCAGAAACAGACCTCTCACAATTACAATATAGTATCGCAGAGGAATTGCGTAAGTAATGTACTGGATGATTTGCGGCATGTTTTCAATCGGGAACGTGAAACCGGAGAAAAATATGAACGGCATAAAGAAGAAGAATTGCGCAGTCATCATTGCCTGCTGTTGAGTTTTGGATACGGTAGATACAAAAAGACCGAGCCCGAGAGTCGTAAGTACAAACAATCCGCTTAAGCCGAGCAGAAGGAAAAAATTGCCGCGCAGAGGAACTCCGAACCACCAGTAAGCCACGCTTATGACCAGTAATATATCGACCGCGCCTATGATAACGAATGGAAGCAGTTTTCCGATGATGAGCTGATACGGCTTAATCGGAGTCACCATTAACTGCTCCAATGTGCCGATTTCCTTCTCTCTCACAATTCCCAACGATGTTAACAGCATGGTGATAATCATAAGAATCAGTGCGAGAACTCCGGGCACCATAAAATTACGGCTCTTTAGTTCGGGATTGTACCATACCCGTACTTCAGTATTAACACGAGGAAGCGCAAGACGGCCGCGAAGCTGAGTTTCAATATTCTTCATGATCGACCGGGAATATGTCGCGATGATTTGTGATGCGTATCCGATCCCGATGTTTGCGGAATTCGCATCACTTCCGTCTGCAATTAATTGCACGGATGCCTGCCGTCCGGCATTGACGTTCTTAGAAAAATTCGACGGGATTACAATGGCGATCCATACATCTCCGTTTTCGATATATTTATCGATCTCTCCCGGAGAATTCGCCTGCCGACGGATCATAAAGTATCCGGAATTCGCGAATTGGCTAACAAACTCCCTGCTTTGGATTGATTTATCCTGATCGACTATAAGCATCGGGATATCCTTAACGTCCGTAGTCGCGGCGTACCCGAGCAGAATAAGCTGGATAACCGGCGCGATTATGGAAATTATTAACATCTTCTTGTCCCGACGCAGTTGGATGAATTCTTTTACGACTATGTGATAAATCTTTCGCATCCTATTTCGCCTTTTTGAGCAAACGTACTGCGCTTAATCCGATCATCACTGTTGAGAAGATCGTTAAATATATAAGTTGATCCCAGTACGCAGTCGGACCTGTTCCCTTTAGGATCTCACTTCGGACGACGACAAGGAAAAATTTTGCTGGGGTTATGTTTGTAAGAATCTGCAAAAATACCGGCATACTTCGTATCGGAAAAACAAAACCGGATAAAAGAAACGTCGGTAAAAGCGAGGATAGCACCGAGACTAAAAATGCAACCTGCTGAGTATTGGTGATAGTTGAAATCAGTAAACCTTGTCCTAATCCCCCCAATAGAAAAATCAGAATACCGAGATACAGCCAAAGGATACTTCCGCGAATCGCGACGTCGAACGCCAGAAATCCAACGATAAGCACAAATGCTGAAGCAGCAAGAGCTATTAATAGATAGCAGATTGTTTTTCCTACAATTATCTCAAGCGTCGTGAGCGATGAAACCATCATCTGCTCCATTGTTCCTCTTTCTTTTTCGCGAACAACAGAGAGCGACGTAGATATCACCGCGCTGAGCATGAGAATGAATCCTATCAGACCCGGGATTAAAAATTTCGCCGTAATCAGTTCCGGATTGTACCAGATCTTCGGACGGAAATCGATCGGCGCATAGAACTCTCTGCCGATCCGCTGCATCGCTTCCATGACCAGGTTAGTCGCGTATGTTTGAATGATTACCTGCGTATATGCGATCGCCGTCGTTGCCGTGTTCGCGTTCGATCCGTCGACGAGCACCTGAACCGATGTTTCCCTGCCGGAGAGTACGGCGCCGGAAAAATCCTCCGGTATTACGATGGCGACCATAGCATCTCCATTGTTGATCAGCTCGTCGATACGTTTATAATCATCCGCACTATATCGGACATCGAAATATTCCGTATTCGAGAATCCGCTTATAAAATCGCGACTCGTTGCAGTTTTATCCTGATCGAAAACTGCAAGTGAGATATGCTTCACGTCAAAATTCAAAGCAAATCCGATGACAAATATGAGAATCCCCGGAGAGAGAAGAAGCACCGTAAAGGAACGTTTATCCCGCAATATTTGCAGGAATTCTTTACGGATGACCGGTATTAATCGATGAAATTTCATGCAGCGCTTCGGCTTTCTGCATCCTTCACTAATAAATGGAGGAAAACATCTTCGAGCGAGGGAGTGATAGTTTCAATTCTTTGTATCGCGATGTTATTTCTCGAAAGAACTGCAGATATCTTTGCCGGAGCAGTTTTCCCGTCCTCGACTCCGATGTGGAGGTAAGTTCCAAAAAGAGAAACCTCGACGATCCACGGTTCTGCGCGCAGGATCTCCAGAGCCGTCACTATGTCAGTAACCTCTGCCTCAAAAATCGAATAGGTGATGTGCTCCTCTTTTAAACGTTTCGGACTTCCCCCTGCAATCAATCTCCCGCCGTTTATCAGAATAATATCATTGCAGTATTCAGCTTCATCGAGGTAATGCGTCGTAACCAAAACACTCACGCCATCCTCTGACAGCCGATTTATCAAATCCCAGAATTTTCTGCGGGATATCGGATCCACACCGCTCGTCGGTTCATCAAGAAAAACGATTCGCGGTTCATGAATGATTGCACAGCCGAGTGCGAGCCGCTGTTTCCATCCGCCCGATAAGGTCTTTGTCAGACTTTTCTCGCGGGCCCTAAGTCCGGCCATATCCACGATCCATTCCATCCGCTCACGCAGTCGGACTTCCGGCAAGCCATACACCCCCCCGAAGAATCTTATGTTATCCTCAACAGTAAGATCCT
>CAYGXH010000414.1:0-3162 GCA_964353675.1 uncultured Chlorobiaceae bacterium | reverse complement strand
TTATAAAGTAAATACAGAAGAGGAACAGGAGCTCGCATCTGTATTCGGTATACAAAGTATACCGAGTATGCTCTTCATACCGATGAATAAAAAACCGATGATGGCGGTTGGAGCCCTTCCCAAGGATAGTTTGAAAGAAGCCATTGAAAAAGAATTACTCGGGCAAGTTGATAGCACGACCGTTAACTGAAAACACCGATACAATCAATGCAGGTTGACTGGTTCCATATGAATGTGTTCCAAAAAATAGTTCATAGCATAAAAACACATATCTGGTGGAGGCGTCTGTTTTATGTGTCTGCAGGCGCCTTAATTGGATTTGCCTACTACAGATTTATCGGTTGCTACAGCGGAACATGTCCGATAACCAGCAATCCATATCTCATGATTGGATATGGCGCCATTGTGGGAATTCTTCTCTCACAGAAAAGGTAATGGCTAGGTAAGAACTCCGACTTCTCGCTTTGCTTAAACAGAGTCAGAAGTCGGAGTTCTGACTCAGACCGCCGGCTCTATACATGCTCGGGAATCGTTGCGTCCGCTATTGACCAGCGTCGAGATGGCATAAGTTTCCATCTCTTCTTCAGGGTAGGGATCGAGGAGACGGTGCAGAACTGAAAATTCACGCAGATCCGGTTTCAGCCAGAAATTTAGCTCCTCATCGCTGAGAATAACCGGCATTCGATCGTGAATCGATGAAACAAGTCCGTTCGGCTTTGTTGTTATGATTGCGGCAGTTGTTATTACTTTATCTTCAACCTTCACCGATCTCCATAATCCGGCCAGAGCAAAAAGTTCATCGTTTTTAAGTTTGATGTAGTACGGAGTTTTATGGATTCCTCTTGGTATTCTTTTTATTTTATCCGACGTTACAATCCCTTCCGGTTTCTTCCATTCGTAGAATCCATCAGCGGGAAAGATACACCTGTTATTAAGAAGGCGGTCATGGAAAAATCTGTTTTTTATAATGGTATCATCACGCACATTGATTTGGTATGATGTCCTTCCCCCCTCCTTTTCACCCCATGGTGGTATGAATCCCCAAAACGTATTCATCAGATACCGCTGACCATCCTCCTTGGCGACAATTGCAGGGAGCATCTGACCGGGTGCGGCATTGAACCTCGGCTGGTATCCTTCAAAACCAGGTGCGACTGCGGCCCTAAATCGCGTAAGAATGCCTTCTATCCTGTCTGTCGTAATTGTAAAACGTCCGCACATACAATTATTACTCTCCTGTGCACACCAGAACTTGTCCGGCCTTGAGTGTACCAGAAAGCGTACCATCCCTCACCATGATTTTAGTATCAGAGATAAGATCATTTATATGAGCAATCCCCTCGATATGGATGGAATATTTCTTTGTCTGATGCATGTTTGAATTAGCAATTATGATGAGCCGTTCACGTTTTTCTGACTGACGAATGAAGCAGATAATATCATCGTTGCCGGTCTCTATCCACCGGAATGATTCGCGGGATCTGTCAGTGATTAGTTTTTCATATTTCTGCCGGATTTCACTGATTACGGTAATCCAGTCGCAAAGTCGATTATTTCTGAGCCAATTGTACGCGTACTGACTGAAGAGAGGGAGATTCTCCGACGGATATTTCTGCAACTCGGTGCGTGAAAAGTCGAGGCCTGTGTTAATCGGCACAGTTTCTCCGATTTCGAATCCTGAGTGAATAAACGGAATAGCCGGAATAAAACTTCCCACCGCCCACGCATACTTCGAATATAACACTCCCCCATCTCTTGCTGCGGCTCTTGGTGTATTATGACTCTCCGGTGTTGCGAAAAATGGCAATGGAAATCCCTCGCCAGTGAATCGTTTTAAAAGATTTTGAAATTTCCTGGGGTGATGCTGATCGCTCCATTGATACCCAATGACTGCATTATATCCCTCCTTTACGCTCTTTTCAGTCACGGAAAAATTTTCATCCCAGAATGCAAAATCGGGATCGATGGATCGTGCACGTTTAATCATTTCTGATTTTAATTCCATAGGAAGTGCGTGACCCATATCGATCATAACGCCGTCGATACCGAACGAATGCTGGTAGTACGGGATGATGTCGGTAATTTTATCCCATAGATCTTTCGTGATGTTCTGCAGCTGTGCGAGTCTGGAATCGTACATCCGGATTGTATTATACGCGATGTAATTAAAATCCGGATGGGTATACATCCGCAGATACGTAACGTCACCCCATGGCGGTTGAGCATCGTCGGGCGGCCAGTCGGCAAAAGCGCCTGGTATCCGTACACGAGTTCCGTCTTTGAGTTTACCGATACAGCGACCATTTTCGAAAGTGATTTTACCGCGTCCGGGTGGTTTAGTAAACATGGCGCGATACACTGCATGGGGCGGTGTAAGCTCGCTGAATTTCCCCTTTTCAACGTCAGATAGAATTTTATGCAATTCTTCTTTTGTGAAAATTGGATTGGCGTACGAGGATTCATCGTGAGCATCCGATGATCGGTCATGTATGTTCTCTTTGATCCAGTAGAACCACTCCGGATGTTCCGTGATCCAATCGGCATCCTTCGAGGCGGTTCGAAATACAAATTCCACTACGACCCGCATACCAAAATGGTGAGCAGCCCGCACGAAAAGTCTGAATTCTTCCTCGGCAGTAAGACCACAGTTCGGTTCGTGTAATTTATCATCGAGATGGTATGGATTTTTAATTGCATACGGGGAACCGAGCGTCCCTTTATTCCCATCTGCTCCGATTGATGTAATGGGGAGTAGGTGAATGGTGTTCGCACCGAGTGACCGCATATATGGTATGAGTGCGATCGCTTTCATAAACGTGCCGGTTTCCCTCCAACCTTCCTTATTGAGCGGGAGATCGATTGATCCATTCTGATCATGATCAAAAGCGCAGGTCGTTCGTACGAAGAGATTGTAAATTACAGCATGCGAAGACCATGCCCCATCCTTATGTTGTTGGGGAGGAATGCTTTCACGTTTCCGGAAATATTCAAGAGTATCTGTAAAATATTCCGCCGGATTCACAGCGATCGTCTTAGGATGTGAAACATAAATATTACCGGGCAGCCATACATCGGGAATGTGGTACGACCTTGATCCGCCGCGGAATATTTTTAAATTATCACATACTTTATCGATTTGAGTAATAAATGCCGATTGTTTAC
>CAYGXH010000413.1:0-3164 GCA_964353675.1 uncultured Chlorobiaceae bacterium | reverse complement strand
TTGAACTAATTTTTCACCTCTTTTCAAGCCCGGATATAAAGTTCCAATGTGTAACATTTGACTCGGATATTGTATGCTGGGAATAATCCTTTAACCCTTCGCCTACCTTATTAACCGCTCGCATATTTTTACATGAATAACTGAACTAATTTCATAATTTTCCGTATAAACAGATACATCATCCCCTAATTGGGGAAACTAACGATTTGCATTGATATGCATTTTTATGGGAGATAGATATATTAAGGAGGTTAGCAATATGAAGAAATCCGTTAAATTATTTGCATTATTGATTATATGTCTCTTACTGACCGGATGTAAAGAAGACAGCGTACCGACGGAATCCAAAATACTTCCGCTTACTCCAACTCTATCTTCTCCTGCGAACAATGCTACCGATGTAACTATTCCGGTGACATTAAGTTGGAATACGAGCAGTGGAGCTGCAAGTTATGGTTTACAGGTATCGACAGACAGTCAATTTATTAATATTGTTTATGATACAAATGGACTCACAACAACAAATCAGCAGATAAGTGGTGTAAGTAATTCAATTAAATATTACTGGCACGTTAATGCGACTAACGCGCATGGTACATCTGAATGGTCCGGTAGTTGGAGATTCACAACTAGGGCTATATGGACGTGTGGCAATAGCATACTTTATACCGGTAGAACGTACAATACAGTACAAATAGGTAATCAATGCTGGCTAAAAGAAAATCTTGACGTTGGAACGATGATACAGGAAAGTGATACAGCGAAAGATAATGGTGAAATCGAAAAATACTGTTACAATAATGACACGATAAATTGTGACACCTATGGCGGCTTATATCAGTGGAATGAGGCAATGAAATATACGATAGTAGAAGGTGCCCAAGGTATATGTCCACCTGGTTGGCATATTCCAACTTTAACCGAATTTCAAACTCTCAGCACTACCGTAGGTGGTGACGGCAATGCACTTAAAGCTATAGGACAAGGTGACGGTGAAGGAGCAGGAACAAACACTAGTGACTTTTCTGCTCTGCTTTCGGGTATCAGACACGATGAGGGGTACTTCACCTATTTAAACTTCAATACTCTTTTTTGGAGTTCCAAGGGGGTCGATACTTACATAGCCTCCACTATGTACCTGGACTACAGCCATGTTGCTATCGGCTTCGGCTACGATTACAAGGATTTCGGTTTTAGCATCCGTTGCCTCAGGGATTAATCACATGTGGGCTCGGCATCCACGTCGTGACCAATCCCTCCCGTTGGGAACGACAAGCTGAGCCCATAATGATTCCGCATTTTTGCAAAATCTTTCCAATGGATGGTGGCAAGAAAAGCGATTTGTTGGAGGAAAATAAGGCGAAATAATCACAAGATTTCCTTCTGGTTCATGTGATAATTAGTTGCTTTTAATTGCCTTAATCATGATATTTATGTAATAATTATATAGGTTTTCCGAGGCGTACAAGGGATTTGCGCCTCTGCGACCTGATAGTTGCTCTGAGGGATATACACATCTAGCTGACCTTCTCTACTTCTAAACTATCAAGCCACTCTGGCACATTTCAAAGCGTAAAAATAGATCCTTTTTTTATAATGGAGCATTTATGAGAACAATATTATCTATTTTTATTCTGGTTGCATGTTATAATTTTTCGTTTGCCCAGGCAGACTCAGTATATGTACAAATAGTAGATGATACGGTAAAAATATTGAACGTGGGGGTATTTGAAAATTGCTGCATAAGTGTCATCATATCTACGGCAATATCAAATGATTCGATCATCATTGTGGAGCATGATACAGCAACATCCTATTGCCATTGTATGTGCAATTTCGATTTTTCCGTCAATCTCACTAACCTGGCACCTGGGAATTATCTGGTCTTGGTCTACCGGAAATATACATTCTTTACGCCGGATTCACTTTACTTCATTGACTCGACTTCCTTCCAATATGATGTGAAAGTCACAGGCGATTTGAAATCCGCCACATACCAGAGTCCGTGCTACACTCCAGTTTCTGTTGAAGAAAAACCGGAAAATTACCCCATGCAAACCATGCTCAGTCAAAACTACCCGAATCCATTCAATCCTATTACAACAATTACATATTCACTTCCCGTAGAAAGTGAAGTGCGTCTCGCAATATTCAACGTCCTTGGTCAGATTGTGACCATATTAGCGAATGAGAGGCAAGATTCTGGAAATAAATCGGTAAAATGGGAATCCGTTAAAGTACCATCCGGTGTTTATTTTTATAGATTAGAAGCTGTAGGTACACAAGAACCACATCGCGTTTTCAAGCAAATACGGAAAATGATAGTCACAAAATAATAGCTCCGGCATTTGAATAAAGAATTTCTATGGTCCTCGGATATATTTTGATTGTTCCAAAAATCATCATATTTTAAGTTTAGGTGTGTGCTTGGTTCCCGCTTCGAAATCATGGCACTCCCACATGATTTCACCGCCAGGTACGCACCTTTTTATCTCAATATTGACATAGGATACGATGTTACAACTTGTGAATAGTGGAGTAATGACTCTTGTTGATGAAACACAAAAAGAAGGATATAAATCAGTAAAATAGACGCGGGAAACCTACCAATCGGACTTTATTTCTACCGTCTTACGGCTGGAGATTATATTAATGTCAGGAAGATGATTCTCGTAATAGTATCAACCTGTCAGCTGATGTACTTCTCGATGTAGCAATGTGTTGTATGTCTGGAATGATTTTTTTGGAAGTATCTCACATTTTGGAGCTTTTCAACTCATCCGGGATTTGCTCCACTTTTTAATACATTAAAAGAATGTCATCGATTTACTCGTTAATTTTATAAGTAATATCAGCGATTTTATTATAGAATTTCGTCTTGTTTTAATGTGTTGATTGAAAAAAACTTGACAATCGCCATTGATTTCAGTATATTCACGCCGAAATGATTTTCATGTGAATTTGCCGGTTTACTGTCATAAAATTTTGTTAATGTTTGGTTTTTTGCGAAATTACTTGACAAACGTAGAAAATATAACTATTCTCAGGAGGAGAGACAGCTTACCCCCAAAGCCGAAATACAAGAAAATAAATCAAAATGCAGAAGTCCGAGATTCTTCTCTTAATAAAAAGAATATATTATATCCCTCATACATTCAGATATC
>CAYGXH010000412.1:0-3169 GCA_964353675.1 uncultured Chlorobiaceae bacterium | reverse complement strand
ATTCTCCACCACTCGACCATTGCGAGGAAGAAATGTCCCGCAGGGTGTTCAGGCTGGGATCGGATGGCAAATTTGAATTCCGTTGAAGCGCTGTCGAAGGAGAGGTTGTAGACGTAGTCGATCCCCGTGCGGATATGGGCATCGACGACGGAGTCTCCGATCCATTGGGCATACGAAAAATTAAGAGTAAGAAAAAGTGAAACGATAATGAATATAATTTTTGATGGTTTCACCCTGCCGGTACTTTCCGCTGTTTATATAAAAAAAGCCGACCGTTATTGCGATCGGCTTTTTTATGGATTTAGAACTTTACTTCTTTGCCCAGGCGCCGGTGCCAGAATTGTATGCGATTGTAGTGATATTCACATACCGGTTCGGGTAAGTTCCCTGTACAGCTGAAACCTGAAACCGTACATAATTATCGTCATCTGTCCGAGCAAAATATACTCTGTTTGCAGTTATAGTTAGACCTGGAGTTGTCCGGAATGAACTAATCGGTGGTACGTCCACCTGTGTGTTCATGTCGGAAACTGCTGTTTCAATGAACTGCGTTATTCTCCAGCCTGTGCTAATTGTATGGTCATTAGGGCTTTTAAGCAATGGTGTAGTATTACCACGTCCATCAATCCAGAGGTCGATATATGGACGGTTGTCTGTAGGAGTCGATGTAAAGGCAAAGACTGATCCGGTTGAAAATTGTAGGCCCGATGGATTTGTAGATTCGAATTCATATATCGCTATTGAAGTAAATCTACGTGTAGGACCCCATTGGAGTGTTACTTCTGTACTCACGTCGCCGTTATCTTTCACCGAACGTATTGAAAAAGTGTAAGTTGTTCCATTGGTGAGATTCGTTACAGTGTGGCTCGTCGCTGTTTTCCCAACCTGAATGCTATCTCTTAAAACACTGCCCTCTCTTGTCATGATGCGATAACCGACAAAATCATCACCGGATACACCCGGGGCAGCAGTCCAAGAAAGCGTAACCTCAACGTCCTTAGATAGTGCTTTCAGGTTAGTCGGAGGCGCAAACTCATCGGGTGCGAGAACGTCTTCTTCATTGCATCCCGTAATAAAAAACATTCCGATGGCAGACATCAGAATTAATAGAATCGTTAATCCTTTCATTGTTGCTCCTTTTAAATTTGTTGAAATTCTTTGTTATTATACGTGCAATCGATTAAAAAGATACTCTTTTATCTTATCATTTGCAATACGTTCCTGTGTCATTGTATCGCGATCGCGGACGGTCACTGTCTGATCCTGAAGCGTCTGGGAATCGACCGTGATGCAGTAAGGTGTTCCCACCTCATCCTGACGGCGGTAGCGTCTGCCTACGGCTCCGCTGTCGTCGTAAAAAACCCGAAACGCCGTACGGAGATCTTTCTCGATCTTCTTTGCGATTTCCGGCATACCGTCGCGGTTCACAAGTGGAAAAATTGCGGCTTTGATGGGGGCAAGTTTCGGGTGTAGTTTCAGTACCACGCGCCTTTCCATTGTTCCCTCGGCAGTCGGTGCGTCTTCTTCGTTGTATGCATTCACCAGAAATGCCATGAATGATCTGCTGGCGCCTGCGGAGGTTTCGATGATGTAGGGTGTGTATTTTTCTTTCGTTTCTTCGTCGAAGTATTTCAAACCCTTCCCCGAAAATTCCTCATGGCGCGATAAATCGTAATCCGTTCTATTGTGAACTCCTTCGATTTCCCCCCAGCCGAAGGGGAAAAGGAATTCGATGTCGTATGCGTCCTTTGCGTAATGTGCGAGCTTATCAGCTTCGTGACGATGCCATTGCATTTTATCAGCTTTCATGCCGAGGTTTACGAACCATTGCATGCGCTCGTGCCGCCAGTACTCGAACCATTTTTCATCGGTACCTGGTTTGACGAAGTACTGCATCTCCATTTGCTCGAATTCCCTCGTGCGGAAGAGGAAATTCTTCGTATTGATTTCATTCCTGAAAGCTTTTCCCACCTGGGCGATGCCGAAGGGAAGTTTTTGCCGTGAGGCAGACTGGATATTCTGAAAGTTCACAAAAATTCCCTGTGCGGTTTCAGGACGGAGGTAAACGGCAGCGCCGGAATCTTCCACAGGTCCCACGAACGTCTTGAACATCAGATTAAATTTTCGCGCGTCCGTGAATGTTCCTTTTGAGCCGCAAGCCGGACAATTCAACACTTTAAGCATCTCATTCTGGGAGGTTTCCGCCGCCTTTGCAAATGCCTCGGTTATGACTTCGTCCTTCTGCTGACCCTGAAATTTGTCCGGATAGAGGTCGCGTAGTATATCCTTCTGTTTTTTGACCGAAAGATCTTCAAAGAGTATATCGATACGGTAACGCGATTTGCACTGTCGGCAGTCGACCATCGGATCGGTAAAGTTTTCCACGTGCCCCGACGCTTCCCAAACGCGCGGATGCATGAGAATCGCTGCATCAATTCCTTCGACATCGTCGCGGTAGGTCATCGCTTTCCACCATTCATCCTTTATGTTCCGGAGGAGCTCGACGCCGAGATTTCCGTAATCCCATGCGCCGTTTAATCCTCCGTAAATTTCCGACGACTGAAATACGAATCCGCGCCGTTTGCTAAGGGAAACGATTTTGTCGAGCAGCTGTGAATCATTCGATGGTGTGCTTTTTGCCATAATTTGTTGTACGTCAGTTAAAAAATTTATCTCTATTATTGTTTGTCACCATTATTTTCGCTTTTTCGTTCTCACCGAAGTTTGTATTGGTTCTCTTATCGGTCTGAAGATGATCGAATGAGTGATGTGTTCCCCTATCCGGGTATGTATTGTAACGATCTTGGTCTTCGAATTTTCTGATCCTACCGCTCTTCCACCAAACCGCTCAGCCAGAAGATTAAGCTTCTGATTGAAGAGAAGTGTGAGAAATGTCGGTGGAATAAATACTCTGTGCTCCCGCCGATGTAAAGTTGTACCCGGAATTGTTATATCGCGTTTGCGTATGTTCCGCGGTTCAACAGCAAAAAGAAGGTAGAGCGAGTCAATACCACTTTCAATCGAATCAGCCAGCGATGCGATTTCCTGCTCTACATTGGGGACGTGTTCCACCTGTGGTGCGGGCTTGAGGAGTATCAGTCCGACCGCCCCGGCTGTAAGGACTATGATGACAATAATCCGGTAGAGTACTGGTGGATTCAGCAAACTC
>CAYGXH010000411.1:0-3169 GCA_964353675.1 uncultured Chlorobiaceae bacterium | reverse complement strand
CGGGGCTCACATGGCCTGTACACTTTTGCGCCATTGTCCTACTCTACAGTTCTGATAATATAGTCTTTGATTACACCCCAATCCGAATGGTTGGGGTTTTTTTTGCGTAAAATCCCGAAGATTCGTGGCAAACCTCCCGAAAGTATTGATAAATCTCCCGGAGGTATACATCGCAATCCTCCCGGAGGTTTGTTCGGTTAATCGGTTCAATCCTCGTAAATCCTCGGGAGGGTAATGCAATTGAAAAACCAATACAATCTTCATATATTAAATCATAAATCCATGATCCCGCTATTGATGAAAATATTGAAGGTATTCTGCCAGAGGAATTATATGAAGGCCCTATCTTACCTTTTTCTCGCCGTCTTTTTAATTAGCAATCTGGTTTTGGCACAGCAAACAATGAATGTTTTTATCGTGGTCATTGATGGGGCACGATACACAGAAACCTTTGGTGATCCGAATCATAAATATATTCCACGGATATGGAACAATCTCCGTCCCCAGGGTACGATCTATACCTCGTTCTACAATGAAGGGCTAACACAGACCAATCCTGGTCATTCCACGATACTCTCAGGGGCGTGGCAATACATTGCAAACGACGGAACGGAACGGCCACACCAACCGACTGTTTTTGAGTATTACCGAAAAGAGAAAAGTGCCGCAATCACCGACTGCTTCGTCATCCTCGGGAAAGACAAGCTCAATGTTCTAGCCTACAGTGATCATAGTGAATATGCCTACACTTACCGTGCGTTAGTAAAGTACTCCAGCGCACCATACGATGATAAGGTGACGTTGAAAAATTTCCGCAGTGTGATCGTAACAGCACAGCCTCGTCTCGGGATTATTAACTTTGCATCGACAGACAACGCGGCTCATTCGGGCAGCTGGTCGCAATACGTAAGTGCACTGCGCACTGCCGACAGCCTGACGTATGAACTGTGGCTTACTCTCCAGTCAGATTCGTTTTACCGCGGGAAAACAACTCTCATTATTACAGGCGATCACGGGCGGCATCTTGATAATGTTGCAGACGGATTCAAATCGCACGGTGATAATTGTGAAGGTTGCCGCCATATCGCTACTATCATCATCGGACCCGATACGCCGGCAGGTCATATAGATTCAACAAAGCGGCTGCAGATTGATATTGCACCTACGGTCGGGAGACTTCTCAATTTTACTACCGTGTACAGTATAGGTACTATTATCTCATCAGCTATCGTCACAAATGTTAAATCTGAAGGTTATCTACTGCCTCAAAATATCGAACTTATGCAGAATTATCCCAATCCGTTCAATCCTTCGACTACACTTCGGTTTTCGCTTCCCCGCACAGAATTTTTAACACTTACTGTCTACACTATGCTCGGCGAGGAAGTTGTCAGATTGGTGGATGGCATCACTCCGCAGGGAGCGTATGAATTGAAATGGAACGCAGGCGGATATTCGAGCGGTATCTATTTATGCAGGCTTGCTACCGAAGGTAACAATCGTATAGGGAAGGGATCAGTTTTAGTTAATAAGATGATATTAAATAAATAGCGGATGACTGTCACCCATGCCGAAACAATACGATCCTTCGATGCACTCTGCGGAACACATTCTCAATCAGACAATGGTGAGGATGTTCGATTGCGGAAGGTGTATCAATGCGCATGTGGAGAAAAAGAAGTCGCGTATCGATTACCGCTTTCACCGGAATTTAGCGGAAGCAGAAATTGCGGACATCGAACGGCGTGTGAACGAAATAATTGAGCAAGACCTGAAGGTGAAGGAAGAGTTCCTGCCCCGTTCAGAAGCAGCGCTGAAGTTTAATTTACATAAGCTTCCTGAGGATGCCGGTGAGCAAATACGCATTATCCTTATCGGCGATTACGACGCGTGTCCGTGCAGCGGTCCGCATGTAACCACAACGGGAGAGATCGGTGTCTTTTCGATTGTTTCCACAAGTTATGAAAATGGATTATTAAGGATCCGTTTCAGATTGCGGAATAAGGAAGTTAACTCTGCAGAGCAGAATAACATTATTCCTATCGGGGGAATACATTAAATTGATCGTTCGCGTAACGCTACCGTCGACGAATCATCAGTACGATAATTATTAAGACAACTATACCGAATATGCCAGTCACGATGAACGCCCAAACATTAGTCAGCCTCGATTCAGCATGCATTACATATTTACCGATACGCAGCTGATCGGATGTAAATTTCCATGAGATTCGCGATCCTTCGATTTTATCAGTGTTTGTATCTAAAATCAGTCCAGGAAGTTCCACGGAGTTTGTGTAACTCCCGTCAGCATTACTCAATCGTTCCAATTTTGCTTCCGTATCTTGCCACAACTTGTCAAATTCATCCCTAAGTGAGTTGACTGCTTTCGTATTCATTATCTTTTCGAGAATCCGGAGAAGGTCATCTACATTCTGGGGACCACTGTCATTCATCGTTACATTATAGAGGAGTTCTTTTTTCTCTATTAATGTGGATGCCGGTAGGGAAGGATCGTTTTTCTTTTCCAGACATTTTACTGCATCAGCGAAGTAATCTTCGAATATGTTGCGCATGAACCACTTGTCAACTCTGGCCTTGAGACTGTCGTCATCCACACCGCGACGGTAACTGTCGATTTCTTCTTCCGATAGAAAATCGCTTATCGGAATTTTATGGAATGGATTATCGAGGTCATATATTTCTTCATATTTTATATAAGTGTAAAACCACTCGAAACGTTTTTCAACATTGGCATGGATTTGCAGAAGGGAGGTATCCGGTCTGGTTGAATACTCGCTGCTCAGTTCCTCAGGAGTTGCGAAGCGTTTTCGTGCGATATATTCGTACTTCGGTGAATCTTTCCCTGTCTTCTTCCATTCAATTGTCCAGCTCGGATCAACCGGGATAGGGAAAGCTGACTGCGGAAGTGATGCCGAATCTCTGGGGATGGTGATGACTCTTTCACACGAGCCGTCGGGGGATATTTTTGTCTCTATGTTGATTTCAAGACAACCCTCCCAAAGAAGCGCGCTAATGAGCAGTGCGGATACTGATAGTAATCTGTGTAGGTTCATTGTTGTTTTTCTCCTTCCTGAGTAAGTTGTTCCAGTTCCTTTATAAGGGCTCTTCCCTCCGTTGCAAGGATCGTGCGTTCCTCCATACTTAG
>CAYGXH010000410.1:0-3177 GCA_964353675.1 uncultured Chlorobiaceae bacterium | reverse complement strand
ACCGTATGTACAATTTTTCGAAGGTATTGAACGAATAAATTGTTCCCGTAATAGTGTTTCAATATGCTCTCCCTTAACCAGATTTCAATCGGATTCTACGAACGGATACTCTTCCGCGATGTTTCATTTGTCGTCAGCCGGAACGATCGTATCGGCCTCGTCGGACCCAATGGTGCAGGAAAATCGACACTACTCAAAATTATCGCGGGAGTTCAGCCACCAGACAGCGGCTCAATAGAAAAAGCTCGCTTCGTCACAGCCGGCTACCTCCCGCAGGATGGTGTTATCACCTCAACCAACACATTATACAATGAGGCAGAGGGTGTATTCGACAACATCCTTACTCTTGAGCGAGAAATTTCGGAAGCACAAAACTCATTATCATCCTTTGATCCTGAATCGCCCGATCATCAGGAAATTCTCAAGATCTGCGGCGACCTCCAGCACAAACTTGAAGATTGCGACGCCTTTCGGTTAAAATCAAAAATCGAAAGGGTTCTGATGGGATTAGGATTTTCAGTACAGGATTTTAAACGCTATATAACGGAATTCAGCGGCGGATGGCTGATGCGCATCGCACTTGCGAAATTACTCCTCAGAGAACCTTTCCTCCTGCTCCTCGATGAACCAACGAACCATCTCGATCTCGATTCTCTGCAATGGCTGGAGGAATACCTCGGAAACTATCCCGGCGCAGTGATGATTGTATCGCACGATCGTACTTTTCTGGATAAACTGACAAGAAGAACGATTGCGATTGAAAAGGGAAAATTAGAAATCTATTCAGGCAATTTTTCATTCTACGAAAAACAGGATGCACTTCATCGCCTTCAGCTCGAGAGAGCATATAATAAACAGCAGAGACAGCGTGTTCAAACCCAGAGATTCATAGATCGCTTCAGATACAAAGCGACGAAAGCCCGGCAGGTACAGAGCCGCATCAGACAACTTGAGAAAATGGAAACAATATACCTCGAGGGGGAGGGAAGTCAGATCCATTTCCGTTTTCCACCGCCGCCGCCGCCGAGCGGCGCTGTAGCCATAGAATTGAAAAATGTTCATAAGAAATTTGGTGACATTACGGTGTTTAATGAACTTGACTGTACCATCGACCGCGGCGATAGAATTGCAGTCGTGGGCGTCAATGGCGCCGGAAAATCAACATTTGCGCGAATCCTCGCCGGCATCGAAGAAATGAACGGCGGAGAGAGAATAATCGGATACAATCTCATACTCTCCTACTTTGCCCAACACCAGGCAGAAGAGCTTGACTCCTCTAAGGAAGTACTCCAGATTCTCGATGAAGTAGCAGTCGGGGATATACGAACAAAACTCCGTTCTCTACTTGGCGCATTTCTATTCCATGGCGACGACATCCATAAAAATGTCAGCGTCCTATCGGGAGGAGAAAAAAGCAGACTGGCGCTTGCAAAAATGCTGCTCATACCGGCGAATTTCCTTATCATGGATGAACCCACAAATCACCTCGATGTGCGTTCGAAGAATGTTCTTCAGCAAGCCCTCCTTGACTATGAAGGTTCATTTGTAATAGTTTCCCACGATCGGGCTTTTCTTGATCCACTAGTAAATAAAGTACTCGAATTCAGTGCAGGAGGTCTGCGAACACATCTCGGTAATTTGCAGGAGTACCTTGAAAAGAAAAAAAACGAGCGTCAGTCATCATCACAAGAATCAAATCTCCTACACGGACAGGAATCGGTAATATTACCCAATCAGTCCACGGAGAAAATCCGTAAACGCCTCCAGGCAGAGAAACGACAGGAATTGTACAGGATACTTCTTCCCCTGCGAAAACGTTTAGACGAAATTGAAACAGAAATCTCTCACAAGGAACTACGGAAAAGTGAGATTGAGATTCTTATGGGATCGCCGGATTTTTATAAAAGGGGCGAGAATGCCAAAAATATATCCAACGAGTACAGGGACCTTAAAAATGAACTTGAACATGCACTTGGAGAATGGTAAGAAATATCATAAAGAATAGAACAAGTACAGTCATATGAAAAATGAAGTCGACTGCAACGGATTGATAAAATATTAAATGACCAGATTGGGAAATCACCATATAAACCAAATTGAAGAGTAACCATAAAGCTTCTCTGTGGGAAAGAATACGAACAATAATTAACGAAAAGGTATGAAACAAAAAGATAGAATTATTTTTAAACCACTCACAGAAAAAACGTGGACACATTGGGTGGCCCTCTTCGGCGCGCGGGGCGCATGCGGCGGATGCTGGTGCATGTGGTGGCGGACGAATCGTAAAGAATTCGAAGCGAATAAAGGATCGAACAATCAGCGTGCAATGAAAACTCTTTTGATGAACGGCGAGTTTATAGGCATTATCGCATACAGAAACCGGATCCCGGTCGGGTGGTGCGCGGTGGCGCCGCGTGAAAAGTTCATCCGGCTGGAGAATTCGCGTGTTTTACAACGCATCGACGAACAGCACGTCTGGTCGATCCCCTGTTTTTTTGTCGCGAAAGGAGAACGACGAAAAGGACTCAGCGGTGAAATTCTCAAAGGCGTGATCGGGTACTGCAGGAAGAAGAAAATTAAAATACTCGAAGCCTACCCTATCATACCCTACTCGATGAATATCCCCGCTCCCTTTGCTTATACCGGAATTTTATCAACATTCCTCCGTGCAGGTTTCAAGATTTCCAAGAAATGGTCAAAAGCGCGCCCGATAGTACGTCTAACGTTATAGATCCAGTCTAGAATTAATCACGAATGATCGGTTTTATTACAAATTCCTGCTTATGGTCGGAACATTTCGGCGGATGGTTGTGTTAGAGAGTTTATAATTTATCACAATTTTTCTTAATGATTAAAAAGGATACAATGAGGAAAAAAACAGGGCTCATATTTTCTTTCGTTATTGCGCTCATCGTTTCGGATCAGAGTGCCGGGCAGGAAAAGCAAGATGCCGCACCGTTCCCCGAGGAAATGATGAAAAAATGGACAGAGGCATCAACACCGAAAACACAACATAAAAAACTCGATTACTTCTTGGGTAAATGGGACATCGCGACATCAGTCTGGATGAACGGACCGGATAATCCACCGGTTCACGAAAAGGGTTCAGCCACATATACATCGATCCTCGGCGGCAGGTTTATACAGCAGGACTACTCCAGTCAGATGATGGGAATG
>CAYGXH010000409.1:0-3189 GCA_964353675.1 uncultured Chlorobiaceae bacterium | reverse complement strand
GAAGCGGAGTCCGGTACGCGCGTCGATGTAAGGACCGACAAGCGACACCCGAATGATTTCGCACTTTGGAAACGCGCCGATCCCGAACACATCATGCGCTGGAAAAGTCCGTGGAGTGTGGGATTCCCGGGCTGGCATGTTGAATGCTCTGCCATGTCGATGAAATATCTCGGAACTACCTTTGACATCCACGGTGGAGGGCTGGATAATCAATTTCCACATCATGAGTGTGAAATTGCGCAGAGTGAAAAAGCGACCGGTAAACCGTTCGTGCGGTACTGGATTCATAATAACCTCGTAATGGTAAGCGGTCAGAAAATGAGCAAGTCTCTTGGTAATGTAATTCTCCTCAAGGATGCATTCCAAAAGTATTCTCCTCTCGTTGTCCGATTCTTCGTTCTTCAGAGTCACTACCGGAGTATGCTTGATTTCAGCGATGAAGCGCTTCATGGAGCAGAGCGCGGATTGGAGAAAATATCGAATGTACTGAGAAATCTCCGGATGGAATTGTCAAAGAGGGAAAAATCGGGATCGGAGAATACTTCTAATGGTCAAGGACAAGGTATTGATCTCGATGGTTTCCGCAATGCATTTGTCGAAGCGATGAACGATGATTTCAATACCCCTCAGGCGATTGCAGTGATTTTTAATCTCAGTCGTGAGGTCAACAGCATTCTTTCTGAAGGAAAAGCGTCAACCCGTCTTCTTTCCGAGATTGATACGTGTTACGGCGAATTATGCGGGAAAATTCTCGGAATAATTACCGATGGTGAGAGCGTTAAAAAATCGGACGATGCTTCTCTCGTTGCACAACTCATGCAATTGATCATCGACATCCGTAGTGAAGCCCGGAATAAAAAATTGTGGGATTTATCGGACATGATTCGCAATCTGTTGTCAAAGGCGGGCATCGTTATTGAGGACACAAAAGACGGGACGACATGGCGGCACGGGTAATTACATCTTCATCCATTCGTATACCTCATAGCCGTCGACAAACCTCCCGGCTGGTTCGAAACCAATCCGGTCATTAAGCGGTTCGATTGCCGGTTTCGCAACTGAAACGCTGTTCGGCTTTGCGTTTTTCTGCATATGACCGGCAATGTCGATTACCCGGTCGCTGATCTCTTCTAACGGCACGGATTCATCAAAGTAAACGAATCCGGAGTTTACCCCGCACCTGACAAGAAATTCCCTTTGCATCGACTTTACGTTCTTGTTGAATTCATCCAGGCCTGTAATGATTTCGCGCGCTGAGCGGACGGCGGCGTCGACGGAATTAAAACAGCTCATCACACCGTCGGGTGTCCATGCTGATTTAAGACAACCGTGGGCTGTAAGGCAGCGTTCGATGAAACGCTTGTATTCCTTGAAATCGTGCTCGACAATGGCACGCTCCTCATTCTGTTTCATTCCGGTCGAATCAACAACGTCGATTGAAAGGAATGCAAGGTCGCGTCCCATTTCGTCGAGCTTTTTCTTCGTTTCGATAAATTCTTTGATGAGCTGTTCTCGATCTTTTTTCTTTGCATTCTTTATTTCTTCAAGTTTTTGATTCAGCGGTGTCAGAATAACGGCGCTGTCGGATAGATGCATCTGGTCTTTCCACTGGTCGATGTTCAGTTTAAATTTGTGATATTCTGCGCGGTCTCTTGAACGGTCACTCAGTCGACTTAAGGCTCCACTAATAAGAAACATACCTACGATGAGAAACCACCGGCTCATATCCTTGCCGCCTATTTTTGTGGGGATGTTCTCCCGTAAAACTTCCCGAATACTTCCTTCCACGCCGAGCGCCACTCTGACGTAACGGTATGATTCAGCATCTTCTAAGTATTGTACAACCAGTGCGAAGATCGAAAGTAACATGATGAGAATCGCTGCAATACTCAGGACCTTCATTGTGATTGAAACACTAATAAGGGAAGTAATCAATGGCGATTTCTTTTTCATATATCTGTTCCCCGGTGTTCGGTTTCGTGGTTTTGTATTGTTATACAGATGTATCTCTTCAAAATTACTCCATTAATACCCTGAGGTGTGATTCCACGCTCCGTGCAAGAGCGGTGAGGTTATATCCTCCCTCGAGTATCGAAACGATCCGCCCATGGCATAATCTTTCTGCATGTTCCCGTATTATAGAAGTAAACTTGGCAAATGATTCCTCAGTTAGATTGAGATTCGCCAGAGGATCGTCGCGGTGAGCATCGAATCCGGCAGAGATGATAATTAAATCGGGATGATAGTTATCAAGCGAGGGAAGAATTTCTTCTGAAAACGCCTCTGAATATTCTTCTTCTCCGGCTCCGGCAAATATGGGGATGTTCAGCGTGTATCCCTCGCCTTCGTCAATACCGCGTTCGGTTCTGCTTCCCGTGCCCGGATAAAAAGGATACTGATGGGTGCTGATGTAAAGAACGGACTTGTCAGAATAAAAAATATGCTGAGTGCCGTTTCCGTGGTGAACGTCCCAGTCGAGGATGGCGATGCGTTCAGCATCGTATTTTTTCTGTGCATAACTTGCCGCGATGGCTGCGTTGTTCAGAAGGCAAAAGCCCATAGCAGCATCCCGTTCAGCATGGTGACCGGGTGGACGTACAGCACAAAACGCGTTTGATAAAATACCGCTCATGACTGCATCCACACCGGCAATGACTCCACCGGCCGCCAGTAGAGCGACTTCGTATGACTTACTGCATGCACCGGTGTCACCCCTATCGAGTACTCTGATTCCTTCCCGACACGCACGATCCAGGAACCTGACGTAATCACCGCTGTGGACAGAGAGGACATATTCCGCCGGCGCAGTGTCAATTATCAGGTGATGTAGCTTATGCCAGAGTTGTATTTGTATCAGGTGGTCCACTATCGCCCGAAGCCGGTCAGGACGTTCGGGGTGACCGGGACCTGTATCGTGCTCGAGAAATCGTTCGTGATATATAAAGCCTGTTTGTGATGACATACGCCTCAAAGATAACGATTGTTTTTTTTACTCTCAAGTGAAAAATGATTGCTTCTTGGCCTTTCCGTTGTTACATTCTATGAATTACTTAATATCATACCGGATGTCTGATAAATGAAACTAACGATTCGTGTGCCGGCGAAATTTAATTTCTGGCGGACGGTCTGCAGCCACGGCTGGGCAACGCTGGAACCTTTTAGTATCGAAAAAACCGAACGCTCGCTCCG
>CAYGXH010000408.1:0-3197 GCA_964353675.1 uncultured Chlorobiaceae bacterium | reverse complement strand
AAAGTCAAATTAATAACTATACTGGTGCAACATTATTATTGATTGGAAATAAGCAAGATACGTTAACGGCAGGAACTGGTATTTCAATTGTTGGTAATGTAATTAGCGTAACAGGTAGTTCTATAGTTAATTCGACATTACAATTAAAAGATATTTCTGGTGGACAAGAAATAAACACAATTATTGTAACACCAATAAATTGGACGACAAAAGAATTAATATTTATAGACCAAATAGAGTAATATTTTGGAAGGTTGCGCAGTATGAAACTTTCTGATTTCAAGTACCCGCTTCCACGCAATTTAATTGCAAAGCATCCGGCAAAGCCACGCGATTCGTCCAGGCTTATGGTGCTCAATCGCGCGGATGAGTCTATTGTAGAAAAACGGTTCAGCGATATCGCCGAGTATTTCAACAGGGGTGACTGTCTTATCGTCAATCAGACGAAAGTATTCCCGGCGCGCCTCTTCGGCCGTAAAGAAAAAACAAACGCCAAAATCGAAGTGTTCCTCCTGCGTGAGTTAAACCACGACGATGCTATCTGGGATGTTATAGTCGACCCTGCACGGAAAGTCAGGATCGGCAATAAAATTTACTTCGACGACGGGAAAATATGGTGTGAAGTCATCGATAATACGACATCGAGGGGAAGAACTGTCCGCTTCAACTATAAAAACGATCTCTTCAAGGTTATTGAAAGGATCGGCGTTACACCCCTGCCGTACTATATCAAGCGGGATGCCGTCGACGATGACAAAGATTCGTACCAGACGGTATATGCGAAGAATATCGGATCAGTTGCGGCTCCGACTGCCGGATTGCATTTCACGAAACGATTGTTGACTACGCTTGAGAAGAAAGGTGTCAAAGTTGCTCCGGTTACGCTCCACCTGGGTCTGGGATCGTTCAGACCGGTGGAAGTGGAGGATCTCTCGAAACATAAAATGGATTCCGAGTACTATGAAATTTCTCAGACGTCCGTAGATATCGTCAACAGAACTATTGACAGCCGTGGAATGGTGTTTGTCGCCGGGACGAGTTCATCGCGTGCCGTTGAATCATCAGTAACCACGACAGGTCACCTAAAGGTATTTCATGGCTGGACGGATAAGTTCATTTTTCCGCCGTACAACTTCAAGATCGTCGACAGACTCATAACGAATTTCCACATGCCTGAATCGACGCTCCTAATGCTGTCCTGTGCTTTCGGGGGAAGAGATTTTATCATGAAAGCATATAAGAAGGCAATGAAAGAGAAATGGCGGTTCTTCAGCTACGGCGATGCCATGCTGATCATCTGAAGAGTAATCATGTACGGCAAAAAAAAAGTTGGCGTCATTATACCTGCGGCCGGAAAAGGAAAACGTCTGGCTGGAGTCGAGAGCAAACAGTTCCTGGATCTTAAGGGAAAATCCATCCTTGTCCACACCCTGCTAAGATTTCAACAATGTTCTGAGATTGATACGATAGTCGTTGCTGTTGAACCTGCATATCGGGAAAAACTGATGCAGTTAATCCATGAATACCGGCTCACCAAGGTATTCAGGATTGTGGATGGGGGAGCAGAACGGCAGGATTCTGTGAGAAATTGTTTCAGAATTCTGATGGAAGCTTCTGCCGATATCGTAATTGTTCATGATGCCGTCCGACCTTTTGTTACACAAGGTACTATTCGGTCTGTTCTCGAAGCCGTCGATATCACGGGAGCGGCAATCGCTGGTGTCCGCGTAAAGGATACAATCAAGATAGCTGATGACAGGCGAATTATACGGGACACGCCCGAGAGGGAACAACTCTGGATAGCACAGACCCCTCAGGCCTTCACCTGCGGGCTCCTGGCGAAGGCATTCGAGGAGGCATCTAAGGTGAACTTTATTGGTACGGATGATTCAAGTCTGGTCGAGAGGCTCGGTGTGGGAGTCACAATAGTTGAGGGAGACTACTACAACATCAAGATTACAACGCCCGAAGACATGCAGATTGCCGAGTTTATAGCCGATATACAGATTTCATCGAATGAAACGGATTGATTCTTTAAAATTTTTCTCATATCTTACTAATATCATTACGAAAATTGATATCGGATGGTAACCTTACTTATAGTCGTTTTACTTAGTTATCTCGTTGGCTCATTTCCCACGAGTATTGTCGTTACAAAACTTGTTAAGGGAATTGATATCCGGAATTATGGAAGCGGCAATGCCGGTGGGACGAATGTTATTCGGATGCTCGGCTGGGAAATCGGTCTTTTCGTTATTGCCTTTGATATTTTTAAGGGATACATCGCTACAATGGAGGTTACAAGACTGATGGTGGGGCCTGTGCCATTCGAAAATATCACACCGTTCGAAGATATTACCGTTATCCGTATCATCGCCGGTTGTGCTGCGATTGTTGGCCATATCTGGACGGTCTTCGGTGGTTTTCGCGGTGGGAAAGGTATTGCAACCGCAGGAGGCGTTCTTCTTGGTCTAGCTACAATAGAAGTATTGGTCACTCTGGGAATATTTCTCATCGTCTTTATTCTCTCCCGGTACGTTTCCCTCGGATCGATTGCCAGTGCTTTCGCACTTCCGTTGGCAATGTTTTTCCGCCACAATATATTCAAAGGTTATCTCCAGGGATATCACACGCTTATATTTTTCAGCATCGGAATTTCCATCCTCATTCTCTATACGCATCGCGCAAATATAAAACGCCTGCTGGCCGGAACGGAGCATCGCCTTACTCGCCTCCAAATCTTTAATAGGAAGTAACAAGGTCCCGGTATGAACGTCACTGTACTAGGAGCCGGGAGCTGGGGGACAACTATTGCAGTACTCTTACACTCAAATGCACACCAAGTTGTGCTCTGGTCATACGAGCAACCAATTGCCGAAATGCTTCGTGAGAGGAGGGAAAATATCGATTTCCTCCCCGGAGTTCCAATCCCGACCGATATCGAAATTACAAGTGACCTGGAATCCGCCGTCCGACGCGCTGAGGTAATTGTAACCGCAGTCCCGACACAGTATATCCGACCGGTCATGAAGCGGGTAAGATCCCGGAAGTTCCGGAATACCCTCTTTGTAAATGTTGCAAAAGGTATTGAAAATCAATCCATCATGAGAGTTTCGGAAATACTCCTTGACGTTATGCCTTCACTCTCCATCGACCGGATTGTTACTCTCTCCGGTCCCAGCTTTGCTCAGGAGGTG
>CAYGXH010000407.1:0-3201 GCA_964353675.1 uncultured Chlorobiaceae bacterium | reverse complement strand
CCCAATCCCTTCAATCCCTCAACTCAAATCACTTACTCGATACCGAAGACATCTGAGGTCACACTCAAGGTATATGACCTATTGGGACGAGAAGTAGCACTCCTGGTGAATGAGCGTAAAACCGTAGGAGAGTACAAAGTAACCTGGAATGCTGAAGGAGTGCCAAGTGGAGTGTATTTTTATAGGATAGTGGCTGGGGAGTTTACACAGACTAAGAGGATGGTGGTGGTGAAATGAAGCGTATGAACGCAACGAAATATAATCTCTTTGTACTGGCGATAACTTGCTTTCTGTTGGTCGGTTGTGAAACAACATTCATGGAACCGATTCAATCTGGCACGCTTACGATAGAGTTTGACCTTTATGAAGATGCAATTGTTACTCTAACAATAGAGAATTGTTATAGCGCGGTGATTGTATTTTTATTTAACCATGTAGAATGCTTTAGTGGTAGTAATGCAGTAACTTGGGATTGCCGAGATGAGCATGGTAAAGAAGTTATTGATGGGATTTATTTTATCCGTTTGATTATTGAAGATTCTAAGGGTAAATCCGAAACTATACGGAAGATAATTTTGACAAATCCATGATACGATCTGTTCTTATATCCCTGATGCTGATGTCCAGTACCGTCTTACTCTCGCAGACTATTGTTGTTATACAGCCTGATATAGGATATTTCCTGTATCATTCCGACAACTCCTTACCTATTACCAATAAAGCGGATTTGGATTTGAATTACGGCATGAGTATGGGAGTACAATTTGGTTTAAATGAAAAATCAGTATGCCTTATACGATTTTCTTATTGCTACGCGAATAAAACTTTAGAGGTTTGGAAACAAAGACGAGTAGATGAATTTGGAAACATCCTGGAAGAATGGCAGTATTCAAACAAATTAGTGCAGCAATCATTCCCGATTGACATATCACTGCTCTATCGCTTTAATGAGACGATATACATTGGAGGAGGTCCTTCTGTGGCTGGTTCAAATCATGCAATAATTTTTCAGAAGGAAGACAAATTCAATTCATTTGGAATTGGTGCAAATCTAATCATTCAGAAATATATTTCATTGACTCAGAGTGGTTCATTGAATCTGGTATTGGATGGGACATTACGATACATTAAAAGTATCAAGCATTTTAATGATGAGAGAGATTTAAGCAATTACAATCTGGATTTTCTGCAACTACAGGTTTCTATCGGTATAGCTTTATAGTTACAGAATCAAATGAATAAAATTAATATAATATTTATCATTGTATTTATTCCTGCTTTTCTCTTCCTTCAGGGATGTCTGGAGAATACTTTACTACCAGAACCAGTTAATCATTTGCAGGCACCAAGATTATTGTACCCACCAGATGATACAACTGATGTAGATATTCCAGTGACATTCAGCTGGGAAGGAAGCAGAAACATTAAAGATTATTTTTTACAAGTATCCATAGATAGTTTATTTGACAGTTTAGTATATACCTATCATGGAAGAACAACTATTGTAAGAGATGTAATGGGATTAAATTATCAGACAAAGTATTACTGGAGAGTGAATGCTATCAATGGTTATGGAGAAAATAAGTGGTCGACTATCTGGAGTTTTACAATAGCAGGAAAATATTGTACTGGGACACCAATAGTTGAATATGCAGGTAAAATTTACCAAACATTGCAAATTGATAATCAATGCTGGTTAAGGGAAAATTTAGATGTAGGTATAATGCTTCATGACAGAGATTCTTCAAAAGATAATGGCATCATTGAGAAATACTGTTATAATGATGACACGACAAATTGTAATACTTATGGGGGTTTGTATACATGGAATGAAGCGATGCAGTATATAACGACTGAGGGTGCTCAGGGTATTTGTCCGATCGGGTGGCATATACCGACATTCGCAGAATTTCAGGTATTGATTTTTACGATAGGTGATGGCAATGCACTAAAAGCCACTGGACAAGGCAGTGGAAAGGGAACTGGCACAAACACAAGCGGTTTCTCTGTATTGCTTGGTGGTAATCGGGGTAGCACTGGTGTCTTTTCCCATTTGAGGTACTATGCATACTTTTGGAATTCCACTGAGATTAATCCTATTTATGCATACGTCATTTATCTCCACTACTCTGATAGTTTTATCTCCCAAAGCAGCGACTATGGCAAGGGAAATGGATTCAGTATCCGCTGTCTCAAGGATTAGAAAATGTCCATTAAGAAAATAGCATTTACATTCTTTCTGATTCCTGCGTTTCTCTTCCTTCAGGGATGTCTTGAAAATACCTTACCACCTGAGCCAGTTAATTATCTGCAGTCACCAACATTATTGTATCCGCTGAATGGTGCCAAGAAAGTAAATATACCGATAACCTTTATGTGGAGTGTGAGTAGAGGTGCAATAAGTTATAGTTTACAAATTGCAACAGATAGTTTATTTAAAACGATTGTCTATGATACAAGTAGACTGACCAAAACAAGCCAACAAGTGAGTGATTTAAGTTTGTCTACAACTTTTTATTGGCATGTAAATGCAATCAATAAAAATGGAATATCTGGATGGTCAAAGATTTGGGATTTTACAACAAAAAAACCTCCACCTCAAATAATTAACCTAAGTCCTGCCGACGGAGTAAATATTCAACCAACAAATGTAGTATTAAGATGGAATTATATTAATATTGATACGACTTGGATTAAGTATGATGTATTTATTGGTCTTGAGAATCCACCTACCATGATGATATCCTCTAATCAAGATACAAATTATTTAGTGATAGACGGCTTAGGGCAGGGTATAACACACTACTGGCGTATAATTGCTAAAACGCCCGGTTATTCAGTAGAGGGTGAAGCATGGAAATTTACTACACTTTTTCTAACATGCCCAAATATACCTTCAGTAAGTTATGCTGGTAAAACGTATAATACCATACAGATAGGCAATCAAGGCTGGTTAAGAGAGAATCTTGATATCGGCACAATGATAAACAGAAAGTCAAACCCAACAGATAATGGTATAATAGAAAAATTCTGTTATAATGATGACACGACAAATTGTAATAGATACGGAGGATTGTACTGGCAGAATGAAGCAGTGCAATATCTAAATACCCAGGGTGCTCAAGGAATATGTCCACCAGGATGGCATGTACCAACTCAGGCAGAATTTCAAACACTAAGCTTAGCTGTTAGTGGTAATAG
>CAYGXH010000406.1:0-3210 GCA_964353675.1 uncultured Chlorobiaceae bacterium | reverse complement strand
TGTCTCTTCAACAAATCAATAACATTTGGATCCGGATAAGAAATTATATAGGCATAAGGAAATATTACGCTCCGTTTTGGAATCCAATTTGCATAATATGGCACTGTAACAGGTTTAACCTTGTCGGTCGGCCGGATCCGGTCTCTTCCGTTCTCGTCTTTGTATTCTTCAATTTCAAATGTGTTTATTGTGATAGATTTTGAGATTGGAGTATTCTGGAACTCAACCGCAAAAGAATCCTTTTCCACCGGATTCATACCGCGGGCAATGACCTGAGCATCTGTTTCTTTTAAAATATTCTTGATAGTATCCTTATATACAGAGACATAATCTAAAATTGATTTTAATAAATTGTAGCATCCCATAATGCGGGTCTTAAAATCGGCGTAAACGTAATTTTCATTCAGTATTGAGAGGCGGTTTCTTAATCCGACATAATTTACGATGTACCTTGGTTCAAATGCGTATGATTCCCATCCCTTGTCAGGATTGCGCATATCGAGAAACTCACCATAAAAACAATTAAGCGTATTGTATTTGTCCGTTAAATTGGTATTTGCCCATGGCATCATATTGTCGCGCATAAATTCCATAAGGGATGATTCGGTGTTTGCATTCATCATCCATGTAAAAGTTGGAGATTCTTCGTGATATGAGCCGTTCGTCGTATGAAGATCAACGAACAACGCCGGGTCCCACATATTGAATACATTTACCAAAGCGGTTACTTCCGGAGTTTCCAGTTTCATAGCATCGCGGTTCAGATCGAGAAGTTGTCCGTTGTGGCGAACGCCTACTCCGTTAACGGGTCCGTTTTGGTAGGTTCTGTTTTCTTTGCTAATCTTTTCGTTTCCGTCTGCGTTAAATACAGGGCATATGATCAGGAAAACATTCTCAAGATAGTTATCGGTTTCTTTCATTAAGATGTCACGCATGAGCATTTGAATTGCTTCTTTTCCCTCTACTTCGCCGGCGTGAATATTGGCCTGAACATAAACGACAATGCGCTTATCGTTCTTAAGGTGTTCTGGCGATTCAGGAATTGATTTTCCCAAGAACACTAATGGGATGTCTCTTCCTTCTGTAGATGTTGTAAGTGTTTCAATCTTTATATTCTCCGGATAGTCCTTTTTAAGCGTTTTAATGAAATCAATTATATCGGTCAGACGGGAAGTGGATGCAAAATCAGTTTTTTCTGCTGTTGTTAAAAGGTTTGTTTTATTTCCGGAATAAGTAATAATTGAGAATACTATTCCCAGAAAGCAAGTGAGGATTAATTTGCCTTTCATATTTGCCTCATGATGAACTGGTGGGGGATTTATACATTATTGTTCATGTTATATACTCGAACGAATCATTCCAACTGAGTGTGTTTTGTTGCAGCGTGCTATATGCTGTTAGGTGTTCGTTGTTTTGCGACTCGCGTCTGACTTGAGCTCATAATACAATAGAGAAGCAGTTAGTATTAGAAACCGCTGGGTAATCACAGGACGGCGCCTGAACTACAAGTTCTTACTGTTGTCCCAATGAAACATATGCAACATCCGGTGTAACGCTGGTGCAACAATAAGACCCACGGCTACAAGAAAAACCAAACCTGCATAAAGGGCATATAATCCCGCAAATAGTTTCCCGCCATCTGTGTGTGGAGATTCAACGGGCCCCATGCCACCAAGCAACATGGCAGCGTTGAGAAATGCGTCACGCCACGGTAATTCCTCGTAGTAGTGATAACCAAACATTCCAATGAATAGGGAGACGACAATTAATGCTAGAGATCCCAAAGAATGTATGATTAAGCGGCGCACAAAATCACGCCGTGGTATGGGTTTTTGGTGGTGCGGTTCGTACATATTATTGCTTCCAGTTAAAGGATCAATATTGGGCTGTGGTTAGATGCCGCTGTTTCGATCACGAAGTTCGAAAAATGAACAGCAAGTAAACAAATGATGACTTATGTCTGCCGTAAAAAATGCAATACTTTTGTGAACCTATAATTTTCAGTACCATTTTTCTAGTTGAAGTTTCCATACAATCGATAGATTTTCATCTCCAACTTGACCTTTCCATGTTTGGATTCCTTCGTATTTATTAAATCCATAAAATATATAGATGAGAACAATCATTTCAATGGAACCACTTCAATCAAATCAACCAGCATAGAATCAGGGAATAATCCACCACTTTTCAATTCTAAGCGTAATGTATCGTTAGGCATACAAAATAAAGAACTGTCAGATTTGTATGATGTCCAAACAGAATCAGAGATATAGATTTGAATCGATTTTAAATAATCATTCTTCAGCCGTAGCGTGACGAAACCGCTTCTCAAAAGACTTTTACCACAGCAGCGAAGATCGAGATTGTGGGATGATGATTTATTCTGAAAATCTACCCATGCATGTGGAACAATACAACCACCCGAGACGAACAAGGATCGTTTCCCTCCAATTATTGGGGCATCAGAATATATACGTTTTCCATAACCGTGCCATCCGATAGTATCAGAAGGGAATTCAAATGAGTTGAAGTAGATATTTGTACGGCGGGATTCTGAAGGTGCAGTTGTAAAGTCTTTTTCACAGCTACAGATGTGGAGAATGAAAAAGGGTAAGAGATAAAAGATTGACCAATTTCGATTTGACATAAAATATTCCGTCCTTAATACCTATTATAACCTCGCTTTGTAAAAATGATTTTAATGGGAGACCTCATATAGTAATATCAGCGGATCAGCTCTCCTTCAATCTCTTCCAATGTTTTCCCCTTGGTTTCCGGTAAGCGCTGTTTGATGAACAAAAAACCGGCGATGCAAATCGCAGCGTAGATCCAGAAGGTACTTGCCGGACCAAGAATTTCATTTAAAAACGGGAAAGTATATGTCAGAACGAAACAAGCGCTCCATAGCGATATTACCGCTACCGACATGGCAGTGCCCCGGATACGATTGGGAAATATTTCTGAAATCACGACCCAGGTAATAGGAGCAAGCGACATACCGTAACAGCCGATCGCAGCCAGCACCAGAAGTAGCATGGGCAAACCCTGCACGCCGGTATAATAGCCGAATCCCAGGGCGGTGTATATGATTGCCAATCCGGCCGCACCAAGAAGCATAAGCACACGGCGCCCGCCTTTATCTACAATCCCTAAAGCAACAAATGTAAAAACGAGATTCACTGAACCTGTCCAGGCGATGTTCATAAGTGT
>CAYGXH010000405.1:0-3222 GCA_964353675.1 uncultured Chlorobiaceae bacterium | reverse complement strand
GAATGACGATATTTATTTTATGCATAATAATACATCTTATATCCGTCGTTATCTTTAATCATGCATGCTTTCGAAAGTCCATGTTCATCAAAAGATCCCGCACCTCCTGCCGTTAACAGCGGTGATCCGATCAGTTGATACCAACGGACACCATTAAAGGAAAGAGCATCATTGATCGATCTCTTTCCGTTCATATCCCACCCAGTGTAAATAATTCGAAAAAGTCCCTTATCCTCAATCGCAAATGGTTTAACGGCACAGACACCATTAAACAAATCATCACCCATTACCGGATTAAGCTGATATTTTATCCAATTTGTCTGTGCTTGCAAAATTAACGGCATAATAAATATGGAAACATATAAACCAAACAACCTTTGTTTTACTTTCTTTGTATAAATCATATCACCCTCTCCGAATGATTTAGGAATAAAAGTGCTACAGCTTATATTTTATAACCATTAACCTGATTGAAATTAAAGCCGTTACTGTATGCTTGTAAATAATGATGTTGGATAATGTGCAGGCGCTGAATCTTCGGTATGTTCCCCATGCTTCACCCCAACCGTGAAAGTTCTTGTCAAAAAGTAACAAATAGAAAGATAAGAGTCAACAGGCGCAAGGCAACGTGACTCCCACTTTGCCCGAATCCCCCTAAATTGTATACAGAAAAGGCTAAACATAATTTTTACCACAGGTAATTTGCGCATTTCAACATTTAACCTCTTCCCCTGAATGGGGCTGATCAAAAAGACCCAGAATGTTACTCCAGAATGCTCCTATCGGGAGTCCAGGGCTCAGATTTAATCAGATTTCTGGATTCCCCGCCCGACCGAACAAGCCTGTGCAATTACATCGGTCGTTCGGGCGGGCCGATAAAAACGTTCGGGAATGACACTGTCATTTTTAATTTTTAGACAACCCCAACTCTTTTTATTACGGACTTTATGAGCCAGTATAAATCAGAGCAACATGTAAAACCTCCGACATTTATCTCGGCTAAAACATGTAAGATTTCGGAGGTTTAGCGATACCTTACTCAATATGCGGGATCCCGACATCTACCTCAAGTGGTTTCATTGCACGCAGATCCTCCGATTTGATTTTCACTAAAAATCCTCGCTTACCTGCGTTCAGATAAATTTCATTTAATTCAAATATAGACCGTTCAATATAGACGGGAATGCGTGTCCGTGAACCTAATGGCGTCATCCCGCCAAATATATACCCTGTCAAACGCTCCGCAGTCCGCTCATCACACGGCTGAACACTCTTTGCTCCGATGAATCGCGCAAGGTTTTTTGCCGAAACCTCGCGGTCGCCATGCATCAATACGAAGAGAGGAGCTTTGTTATCCGTTAAAAACAGAATTGTTTTAATAACATAGTGCTCATCAACACCAAGAGCTTTTGCAGCAACGGGGGTACCTCCGTGCTCTTCGTAAGTATAAAAATATGGTTCAAACGATATTTTATTTTCACGTAAAAATCTGATTGCCGCAGTTACAGGTATATCAGGTTTCTTCTTCACCGGCCGCCATCGTTAAATGCTACATCGTGAGGCCAGCGGTGATTTTGTAATAACACCTTATCGCCTTTAAATTTAATCCCTTCCTTCTGCAGGAGCTTTCTCTGAAGATTGTTGTAATGTGACGAAAGCGGAAAAGATATCTTCCCCTGAGAATTTATAACACGGTGCCATGGTATGTTCATATTTTCCGGAAGATGATGAAGCGCGTATCCGACGAGCCGCGCCTGACCCGGAAGTCCGCAGAGACGGGCAATGTCACCGTACGTCGCGACTTTCCCCCGCGGTATCTCCGCCACAACATCCCAAATCTCCGCGAACGAATGTGAGGGCCTTCCACTGCCGGCTATTTTATATGCCTTTTTACGTTTCATCGTCCGAACATATACAGCAAAGGCCGCCAGAGTCGCGTCGCCCATGCGCGCTCGTTATGTTCGGCAGACGGCTCATGGTACCACAGCAGGTTTTGGCCGTCAACGAAACCGATTTTCCTCAAGGCTCTAAGCATCTCATCACATCCCGGCTGTAACTCTTCTTCTAATCCTATACCGCCGTTGTCGATGTAGAGACGGATATTCTTATCGGTCCCTTTGTATCCTTTCACAGAGTCGATAATTCCTCCAAAAAAAGCCGGTGAGATACATCCTGCCTGTGATATGATATTAGGATAATTCCATACAGTCAGAAATGAAATCATTCCACCCATTGACGAACCCATCGTTGCGGTATTTTCCCGATCCCTTAGAGTACGGTATGTTGTATCAATAAACGGTTTCAGCATCGTAATGATGAAATTCATGTAAGCATGCCCGAGCCTGGTATTGCCGTATTCGTCACGGCGGTCAGGAGTATTGTAAATTCCTACAACGATAATTTCTTTCATTCGGCCGGTTCGGATCAGACTATCCGACACTTCATCGACATGCCAGTCGTATCCTATGAACGATGTTGAAGGATCTATTATGTTCTGTCCGTCGTGCATATAGAGAACGGGATATCGCTTCGTGGAATCTTTGCGGTACGACGGGGGGAGCCACACGATGATATCTCTGGGATAGTTCAGATCATTCCCACGAAAATTGCGGTGGTACTCCACATGTCCCACAATACCGCCGCCGGACTTAAAATCAAAATCCTGCCAATCGACTGGCGTCAACTTAATCACGGTATCATTAGAGACAGTTAACGTGGTATTTGGAGGAATTTCGCCTCTGCGATAAATTGCCTGATTGTTCCACGAACCGCGTGTGATTTTGAATTCCAGGTAAAAATCTCTGGGAAATGTAAAAGTGGCCGACCACAGCGAATCGGACTTTCTTTCGAGCCCCTTAGAACCGGGACTCCAGTTACCCAACGATTCATGGTTACCAGCAATAAACACGCGCGCATCCGCCGGTGTAGATGGTGGTGTAATTACGTTAATCGTGATGTCAGCGTTCTTGCGGGCACATCCTCCGACGAAGAAAAGCGAGATCATTATAAAATAAATTGAGGCGAATTTATTCATAGTCGTTTCTTTCTACCGCAAAGAACTGGTGTTGAAGATCTGCATATCATTAACAATAACGAACGTCGTCTTGCCCGGCCGTATATTCACGGTTTCACTTTTCAGAATTCTCTTACTCTCTTTATCCTTCACAGTTATAGTACACTGTCCGGGTAACTGATATATACGGGCTATCTGAATTTCCGAGG
>CAYGXH010000404.1:0-3233 GCA_964353675.1 uncultured Chlorobiaceae bacterium | reverse complement strand
TTCTGAATTTAAATATTTATCTCGTATTTCGTCTTTCCTTAAACCCTCTTCTGCATAGTGCTGACTCCCATCGATCTCTATACATAGTCTAGCTTTTACACAATAAAAGTCTAAAATATATTTACCGATAGGAACTTGTCTTCTAACTTTTGCTCCCAACTGATTATTCCGAAGTCTGGACCAAATCTTAGCCTCGGCTATTGTCATTTCTCTTCTTAGCCTTCGAGCGTGTTTTATTAATGAATTCCGATATAATGGTAGATGTTTATGCATATTACCTCCCAGATAATCTTTAATAATGGATTATATCAGTAGACTGTACTGATTTAAGGGCAAGGGCCTCCTCCCCTTTTAGGGAAGAAGTGTGGTGGGGTCTCAGATTTCTAAGTCTGCTTTTAAGACCTCTCCTGTAATCCTCTCCTAAAAGAAGAGGATGTTGGTTCAGAGCCTCCTCCCCTCTTAGGGAGGAATGAGGTGGGATCTCAACTTTGCATGTTGCGATGCCTGAGACCTCACCCCGCCCGACCGAAAGAGTTTGATCTTTTTCTCGGTCGCCAGCCCGACAAAGTCGTTCTGGCGGGTTCGGGCGGGCTATAATCCTCTCCTAAAAGGAGAGGATGTTTCTTCACCCTACCTTATCAGCACGAACTTCCCTGTTTGCTGGCCGTAATCTGAATCGACAAGAAAAATATAAACACCGCTGGCAAGTGCGCGGCTGCTTTCGGTGAGCAAATCGAATGAGATTTCCGCACGATCTTCCCGGTACGGTTCCATAAATTTTCCTCCCTGTTCATAACCATTCGTCATTGTATTTTTGATTACAGCGATCTTCTCTCCCATGAGTGTGAAAATACGAAGCGTCCATTCACCTTTCGGTAAGCGAATAAATTTTACCAGCCGCTTACTATCGTCCCAATTTCCTCCCGGACCGGTCCATCCGCTGTATTCGGTGTAAAAGTTGTCATCTACCCTGTACGGATTCGGGACAACAAGTACTTTTCCGGCCTCTTCAGACGGCATGCTTAGAGGCACATCAACTCTCACCCTGTTTTCATGTATACTCGATTCCTTGCTTTCCGAATAGATTGTATCATATTTTAAGGTTCCATCGTGTTGAGGCAATGCCAAAATCGTTATTTCTGGTAATTCCATCGTAGTGACCGCATACCAGTAAGTTTTATCACGTGAGAGATTTGAATCAACGAATACGGAGTCCATATGAGACATGGACCACTCCGTCGCCGTATCCGGCAAGACATACTCTCTTAATAGCACAAAATTCCCGCTGCTGGGCCAGTCATCGTTCTGGTCATATTCATTCCTGTATAAACGAAATCCTGAAAAAGTTCTGCCGCCGGGAAGCCTTCCGTGATCGTCGCAAAAATGGGATAAACATTCACCTTTAATCACTCCGCATGGTGGATTAATCCGGCGCCAGTGATTCTCCGGATATGATTCCGCAAGTTTACTGGAATCGTCCCAGGCATCAACCGGAGATATGCTGCTGCCGCTGAGAGCGCTTTCATGCGGATACCATTTTAATTCGACTTTCTGTTTCCCAAGAGTGTAATCCAATTTCGGAGATTCCGGTCTCACAGGTAAAAAAGGATCTCGATTATTTATTTTATGAGCATTAATGGCAGATTGTTTCAGGCTGTAAGGACCATCATCTATATTAGAACCGGCCACTAACGCAATAGAAAGACTTATCGTGTCACCGGGTTCGAATACGGGAAAAGGACCAATTGACAGAAGAAACCTCGTATTACAAGGTATTGGTTCAGGCAGTGAGATCGGAGAGCCAGGGAATGCTTCGCCATTCATCCATGTATAGAGTACGGAGTCATTATCCCTGTAACCTTCCGATATGTCACACCATGGGATCCATTCTAAATTTAATGTTTCGACAGGTAACGAAGCTCTTAATATAGTAACACCCGCAGGCGACCCTTCGCCGTAGGTACTGTAAGAATAAGCAGTTCCCAATGATTCCATAAAAGCCGAATGATTCCTATTGTAACTTTCAAAATCATTTAGAGGTCCAATATTCATATCCACATAGAAACCGATATAAACGTCCGTGATGTTTTTACGTCCGATATTGATGAAGTAATAATCAAAGGGGAGTACCCCCGTGAGTTCCCCCGTATCCCAGGCATAAGATTTCTGCAGACATTTAATGCCCATAGGAACGTTTGATGGAATTAACGGGTATTGGATTGTATCGGTGGCAGAGCAATATAAATCAAGCTCAGAAACCGCGGCATAGTCTTCATCGATATTTGGTTCCCCGTGATCGGGCAATCCATTATGCTCCGTCCATCGGAACCGGTTATCTTTATAAGGCAGGCTGCCATCATAATTAGGATGACATTGATCTTTTTCACCCGGATCATAGTTATCGCCAGCAGGATCCGGATTTATTATCGAATCAAAAGGTATCCCGGTGCAGCTAAATTCCATATGATCTGCCAGTCCGTCACTGCCGACATCATCGATAATGGGATCCCAGTCGCCGTCGTTATCATTGCCATCGAGATCATCCTCATCGACCTTTCCGTCTCCATCATCGTCACAATAGCGTCTATTTGGGACACCATAAGTATCCCGTTTCGATGTTCTCCAGAAATGCTCGCGCGGAAGAGACCAGTAATCCGGAATAAAATCTTTTTTTCCCGAATATGGATTGTATCCTTCGTCGACCCGGATGATACCATCCATCTTCCCGCCTATAATCGGAGCCATTACATGTAAAAGTTCAAAATTGGCGAGCCACGACATTCCGGCTTTCGGCCATGCGGACATACAGTCATGGTTTTCGCAATCCCAGGCCTGTAATCCAAGATTCATTTGGTTGCTTAACCAGACTCTCAAAGTAAAACCCTGGAGCGCACGAGATGCAAAGTAGACAGTCGTTCCCTGAGGATTTTCCGGATTTTCTTTTTGTTGTGATGCAGATATGCCTGCGAGGTACAAGGTCAGGACTAGATAGTAAGAACACCGTCGCATATTTGCTCCCCTCCGGTCGTTCTAAGATTAATTGTAAGTTAACTCTGATGAAATATACAAAATATTCATACGATTGTCACATATACTATGTGGGTCGCACGCTTGATTCCGAATCCCCATGATCACTTTTTGAATAAAACGAGCATGCTTAAGGAATGCTGGTAAGGTTGGGTTTTATCTGAAGGATAGACCAGGATTTAACCAATTTGTATTAGCAGGCAGAG
>CAYGXH010000403.1:0-3252 GCA_964353675.1 uncultured Chlorobiaceae bacterium | reverse complement strand
GAAACCGAACTCCATCGAGTGTGAGATCCTGCTGAGTGTAGGAGATTTTGCCTTTAACGCGGAACGCGTCGTTGATAAATTTCACACAATTATTCTGATCGTGAGATACGAGGTACATGGAAGCGCCCGGATTGACGACGGATCCTATCGGCTTATCGTCATCCTGTAACGGGCGCAGGAGCTTGCTCGCCTCAGATGTGAGTTTCACTTTCTCAATGGTCACGCCCATCATGAGCGGCAGAGACCAGGCTGTTACATCGTACGGTCGGATGATGTCGTTTCCCGATACCGGCTTGATCTCGGGATATGACTGGATGCCGAGAAACTCATTCAGGAAACGTGCGAACGGTTGAGCGGTAAGGATAAAGAACGATCTCTCTGACGGTGAATACAAAACTTCGGCGCCATTCTCGCGAATGAGATGGGCAAGCTTAGCGGCAGTTGGAGGATCGCGCTGGTCCAGGGATATTTTATAGAAGAGGTTTCCCTCGCCAAGTTTAACAGCATCGAGAGCGATTTGCGACATATTTCGGAGGAAATCTTCACGGTAATTGGTACAGACTTCCATGAGGGCATCGGAAGCGATCCGTTCGTAATCAATGATATCCCGCATGCTCCATTTTCCGCCCGTCCATGGATTTGGAAAATTTATCTGCTGGCGGTATTCTACCAATCCCTTACCCCCGCCACGAAGCTCTATCGGATTAACTTCCACCGGACTTCCCATTCTTGTTGAAGCGACTTCCGTCAGCAAACCGACTACGTTTTTCCACCACGCGGTATTTTTTGTTCCCCCGGGCCAGTACGCATCAAACACCCACCCGTATATGACTCCCGCTTTCTTCTGCTCCTCGAGTCTCCATGACATCATCGAGCCGATATTATCAACAGCCCGCCAGATCAGAGGATGAACATTCATCGCTACCGGATTTGAATATGGGGGGACGAACATACGGGGCCCCGAAGAACCCATCTGATGCTCATCGAGCCACACCTGCGGATACCATTCATGGTACACCGCTTTGTTCATCACTTTGGCTTCCTTCTGCGTCAGCATGAACCAGTCGCGGTTATTATCATGGCCGATGTAGTGGTGGTATAGCCAGGGCATCCTCCCTCCTTCATATTTCGTGCCAAGGTACTTTCGATACCATTCAACTTCCATCAATTGTCCGTCGGGATTGAGTGAAGGGACGAGGAGCAGTATCACATTCTCACGCCTGTGTTGCGATTCCGGATCTTCCGATGTCACGAGCGAGTGCGCCCATTCCATTGCCATCTGAGTTGCACCGATCTCTGATGCGTGGATATTACAGGTGACAAGAACGATCACTTTCCCTTTGTCAACTAGATCTCCAATTTCTGCGTTTGATAATCCGCGTGGATCGGCAAGTTTGCGGGCTATTTGCTGGTACTCGACTTTCCGGCGGAGATTTTCCTCAGAGGATATCACCGCCATGAACATATCATTACCTAATGTCGTTTTACCGAGATTTTCCATTTCTATTCTTCCGGAGGATCTCGCAAGCAACTGGAAGTACGAGACGATCTGATTATAATCGGCTAATTTACTATCGGTGCCGATCTCGAAGCCGAGAAATTCTGTTGGAGTCGGGATTCGTGACGGTTGAGCATATAAGGATAGAATTGAGATAAAGAAAATTGACGCGATGCAAAAGAATCGGCGCAGTGTACTCATGATTTGTTCCTTTTAGGAAGTGGTCGAATGCCTGGTAGAGACTTAAAAGTATTCGGAAAATTACACGTTGAATGTATGTATAAAATTTTCCACAGTCAAACATTATCTCATTAACCCACCGATTCATCGGTGTGATTTGAACCATGGAGAGACCATGGAGCTGTTTCAACAGCTTCAATAGAAACCGTTAAAACGGTTGCATAGTATCTCACCCTTCAGAATGGGGCCTACGGTTCAGAGCCACTTCGCACTGAAGCGAGGTGTTAATGAGAATGGCGGGTAAGATTAATCCGTACCTTGCGATGGTTTGGTATGTTTGAGCAGAGATGTCCTTCGCAAGGTTTCACAGTAGCACTATATCCATAATCCGACCTTCCGGTTCACCAATGGCAGGATGTTCGGGATCTGTGCTTGGCAAATTCTAAAGGCGAGATGTTGAACAAAAACATTTCAACATGACGGTTTCTCTTTTTATGTCCATTACCTTGTTAAATGGTGTGCATCTAATATCTCATTAACACACCGATTCATCGGTGTGTATTGAACCAAAGAAAAAACTTAAGAAGCTGTTTCAACAGCTTCCATACCAGAGAACAATGCATATACGGAAGGGGGGATATGTATGTCTTTGCATTCATACTCACGGTGCTGGTTACATCTAATCTGGGGAACACTGCGACGGGAAAGATTGCTCCACTCCAAGGCACGGATACAACTTGCGGCTTACTGTCAGAGGTATGCTGAGGAGAAGAATATATACCTCAAGGTAGTTTACGTCAATCCCGACCATCTCCACATGCTAATCGACCTACCCACAAAATATTCAATAGAAGAAGTTGTTCAGTTATCAAAGGAAGTTCATCCCATTGGATAAATTAGAACTCAATCATAGATTCGAAGTTTGCCTGGGGAAGGGGATACGGAGCTTTCTCGGTATCTGAATCTGTAGATGATAAGGTATCCCATTACATTGCGACTCAGGAAGAGCACCATCGAGAGAAGTCGTTCCTCGATGAGTACGGAGAGTTTATTGCCAGTTATGGTTTGGAGGTAAGGGGATGCATCGATGATTGAAACCGTTAAAACGGTTTCACGTTCTTCTCCTTTAAAGTCACCTCGCTGAAGCGAGGTGTTATTGAAATTGCTCGATCAGTGCTACGTCGCTGAAGCGAGGTGCTATTAAGATTCCTAAATCAGACCTACGGGTTGAAGTGTCGCTCCTGACGGAGCTGGTATATTTCTTTCCTTTGAGCTATAAACATTTCGTCCCCGCCAATCATAGCCAATATCGAACACGCGGGTAAACCTACGCGACATCATTAATTAGCATATCTCTTTATCATAGCAGCTCCGTAGGAGCGGAAGGTTTATAGCACAAGTTCAAACAAAACCGTTAGCTCCAGAGGAGCGGTACAAAAAGCTTAGAGCGGAGAGCATAGAGGAGGGAGCAGTGAGTACTGAACGCGACACTCTAAATTATTTATCCTGCTTTTTTCCGGCTGGAATGAATTTGAGGGAAATGGAGTTAACGCAGTGCCGCGTGTTCTTGGATG
>CAYGXH010000402.1:0-3257 GCA_964353675.1 uncultured Chlorobiaceae bacterium | reverse complement strand
GAACAGGTTCGTCTCCTTCAGTGAGGTAACCGACGAGATAATACGTACCGATGAGCATGAGGTGGAACGCAACTGCGATGGACAAAGCGATCGTCAGGTGGCGTTTGTAATGGAGCCGTAGTTCCTGAAAACCGAATTGTGCAACTGCAGCTATTGTTTTTGCTGTCATAGTTTATTCTCCTTCCTCACATAACCTTTGCAAGAATCTTTTTATCGACTTCCTGCATTGGTGCCAGGCTGAAGCGTGTTATATCTGCCAGATTCAGCTCATCCATGATATCGACCATCATGGTGTACTTACCCTTCCGGTCGATTTTAATTAATGTGATTAACTTCGGATTTTCCTGATTTTTCTGAACGAGAAAACCCTGCAGAGTTTTGAAATCAATTTTCTGTGGATCATCAACACCGACATTCCAGTAGAGAGTGCCATCCTCCGTGACACGGATCGTCATGAGGTTGCTCTGTGCAACTTCCACGTTCGCATTGCTCGGGGGGATGTTGATTTCCATCGTCTGCGGTTTGTTCATCGTTGTTGTCAGCATGAAGAACGTCAGTAGCAGGAATGCAATATCGACCATAGGCGTGTTGTCGATTTTTATTCCAAGCCTACGTTTTTTCTTCTTCTTGCCTTTCTTTCGTGCGGCGCCGCGGGGCCCGCTAGTATCGACCATACCCATAGTAAATTCTCCTTAATCCCTTTCTAAATCCGTGACAAGGTTAAAACGCGTTATTTGGGTTTTCTGGAGGATGTCCATGACATCTTCCGCTATTCCGTATTCCGATTCGCGATCACCCTTTACTACCGTTCTGAGTTTTGGGTTAGCTATTCGGGCCCGAATAAGGAGGTCAGGCAATTCTTTCGTTGTTACCTGTACTCCTAACCGCAGTCGGTTCTCCTCTCCAAACAGCTTTGCCATGAGGTGCTGAGAGTCAAATCCAAGAATAACCTGATTACCCTTGCTGATCGTGATTATCATGACGTTTGACTCCGGCAGCTTGAAATCAGAGTGCGATGAAGGAAGAATGATCTGGACTTCCTCCGGTGGTTTGAATTGGGTTGTCAGCATGAAAAACGTAAGCAATAGAAACCCAATGTCGACGAGCGGAGTATTGTCGATCGAAATTCCTAATCTGTGTTTTTTTATTTTGGGCATATTTTTGCCTCTTTCAGGGCTACTTTACTTTTAAAGTTTGAATCATGTCGAAACTTGCTTCGTCTATCATGTAGGTGAATGTGTCGACTTTATTCACGAAGAAGTTGTACGCTATGATACCGACGATAGCGGCGAAAATTCCGAGAGCCGTATTGACGAGCGCTTCGGAGATACCGATGGAGAGTTGGATTGCGTCCGGCGCTCCTGCCTGAGCAAGCGCCTGGAATGCGCGGATCATACCGATAACCGTTCCGAAGAGACCCAGCATCGTCGCGATAGACGCTATCGTGGAGAGAATGATCAGATTCTTTTCGAGAATCGGCATCTCGAGTGCGGTTGCTTCTTCAATTGCACGTTGGACTTCAGCCATCTGCTTTTCGGCATCAAGAATTTTGTTCTCCTTCTTTAATTCCTGATATTTATCGAGGCCTGCCCGGAGAATGTTCGCCATCGAACCGCGCTGTCTCTCACATTCCTTTAAAGCGCCTTCAATGTTGTTATCGCTGAGATTTTTCTGAACGTTCTTGAGGAACGTCGCAACGGCGCCGCGACCCTGTGCTTTTTTGAGTGAAAGAGCACGTTCAATGATGAACGTAATGACTATGATCGAGGCCGCAATGAGGGCCGGAACGACATAACCACCTGTATAAATCATGCCCATCAGGGTTTTAGGCTTCATCCGGTTTGTTCCATCAGAAAAGTTACCAGGATCTCCAAGAATGAACCACCAGATTACGAATCCAACCGCGATCGAGGTAAATATAACAATCGATACAAAAGTGGATTGTTTCATTTGTATGACTCCTATAAATGATGATAGTGAATAATTAATGTGATTTTGAATTTTTTTCTAAAAAACTCTCAACAGCTTCGTCAACAGATTCCTGTACGTCGAATATGCTGATGAGCCGCGTTATGGTAAAAAGATTCCGGATGTTCTTGCTGATGCCGACAAGCTTGATTTCACCGTCGTTCTTTTTAAAACTTGCGTGCGCAGAGAGCACCGCTCCTAAACCAAGACTGTTCATGTAATTAACTCTCTGCAAATCGATGATAAGGGATCTGTTTCCTTGCTCGATAAAATCCGCAACTTCTTCTCTGAAATGATCGGTGTCCTCGTCCCCTGTTAACGAGCCCCTCACTTCGATGATGGCGATCTCCCCGTCGCGGATTGTTTTTGATTTAATAGTCATTGGAAAAATTGTTGTTGTTACTTGGCTACATATTTACAGTACAAGAGTGGTGCCAAATATTTTTTTGGTTCGGACTACCGAATTAGCGCAAACAGGGGCAGGATGCTGGATTTTTCCAGAGGATTGTACCTCTCCTCTGGCGTTCAGATTGCATTATGCAATGGGGTTATTATAAAAAAAGCGGCGGGATGGTTAATTCATTTAAAAAAAGCGAAAATAGGGATATTGCATTTTGCAATATCTGTATCAGATTCCGTATTTTTTTCGTTTCCTCCACAGCGTGGCCGGATCTATGTTGAGTAGCCGTGCTGCTTCTTCAAAGTCGCCCGTCGCCTTTAAAACACGCACAATATGGTATCTTTCGACCGCTTCCAGTGAAAGCAGACCCGCCTTGAATTCGTTTGGATTCCTTAATTCGGGCGGTAAATGGGACACATTTATAACCTTCTGTTTTGCGAGAAGGACAGCCCTTTCCATGACGTTTTCCAGCTCACGCACATTTCCGGGCCAGGAGTAGGAGGTGAGGATCTGGAGAGCTTCGGTATCGACGTCGATATCTACTTGTGGGGAGAATTTCTTGAGGAAGTAATGGATGAGCAGAAGTATATCCTCCGGTCTTTCACGGAGAGGAGGTAAAATGATCCGTACCGCATTGATACGATAGTAAAGATCCTCTCTGAAACTTCCACTTTTCAGTGAGTCGGTAAGTTTTTTATTTGTTGCCGCAACTACTCTCACATCCACCTTCCGTGTAACGTTTTCGCCGACCCGTTCGAATTCACGATGCTGGAGAAAACGGAGAAGCTTCACCTGGGCGGAGGGAGATATGTCTGCTATTTCATCGAGGAATATCGTACCACCATCCGCAAGTTCAAATCTCCCTTCACGATCCTTTATTGCCCCGGTG
>CAYGXH010000401.1:0-3258 GCA_964353675.1 uncultured Chlorobiaceae bacterium | reverse complement strand
TATTGCGTCATTACACGAGTTGAACTAAGCCGCTTCGCGGCAGCGTTAAGCAAAGAAATCAGCAGTTGTAGACGCGACGTTCCTTGACAACACGGTTTGCTCCTGTGAACAGCCTGATGTATTTTGAGTGGATAAATCACAAACCACTCACAACATTCAGAGGAGTTCATATGGGTGAATTACAAGATCGTATGGTGATGGTAATGCGGATGAGAAATTACAGCCCCAAGACCATCAAGAGCTACCTGTCTCTGGTCAAGGGATTTGTGCGGATGTTCGGCAAATCACCGACTGAGATGGGAGAAGAAGAAGTACGCAAATACTTGCAGAGCCTGGTAGGGCGCCAAAGGAGTTGGGGCACAATCCGGCTGGCAACAAGCGCACTGAAGTTTCTGTATGTGGAAACACTTGGGCGAGAATGGAAGATAGATAATCTGCCACGCTCGAGGAGAGAGAAGCGTCTACCGTTGGTTCTTTCGGTACAAGAGGTCAAGAGGATCTTCGACGCAGTAATAAACATAAAACACCGTACGGTTCTGATGGCATGTTACTCTGCCGGTCTGCGTGTGAGCGAAGTCTCACATTTGAAGGTGACGGACATCGACAGCCAGCGAATGCAGATTCGTGTCGAACAAGCGAAAGGGAAAAAAGATCGCTATACACTCCTAGCGAACTCATTGCTTGATCAGTTGCGTGAGTACTGGCGACTCTACGGGCCGCAGGAATGGCTCTTTACCGGCAGAACCCCGGGCACACCGCTTTCAGTACGCAGTGTGCAGCAAGTCTTTATACGGGCAAAAAAAAAGCGAAGATTACGAAAGCTGTTACCGTTCATTCTCTTCGGCACAGTTTTGCGACGCATCTACTGGAATCTGGCGTCGATATATTCATCATTCAGAGATTACTTGGCCATACAAGCTTAAAAGCCACAAGCGTCTACCTTCACCTCCAGCAGGCGAGTCTCCAGAAGGTCATCAGCCCGTTGGACAGCATGATGGGTAACCGAGCGGAGGTGAAATCATGACGACTTCAACCCTTGAAGTAGGAGATATAATACGAGCATACGGAGATGAGTACAGAGATAAATATAAACTTCCGCGCAGACACCTTCGGGCATTACGGGACATTGCCTCATGTCGTACGGCCGCTCTCGGAGGACACATGGATCGATGTAACAAGTGTGGCCACGAGCGCATATCCTATAACTCCTGCCGTAATCGGCATTGTCCGAAATGCGGCTCACTTGCAAAAGAGAAATGGCTGAGTGCACGACGGAAGGAGTTGCTTCCGGTTCCATATTTTCATATGGTGTTTACAATTCCGGCGGAACTGAATGCGCTTACTCTTGTGAATCAGGATACGGTCTACAGGATGCTGTTTCAGTCAGCCGCCGAAACATTGTTATGTCTTGGGAAAGATCCAAAGCGCTTAGGAGCAGAAATAGGTTTAATCGCCATTCTGCATACTTGGGGACAGAACCTAATGGATCATCCTCATCTGCATTGCATTGTGCCGGGTGGTGGACTATCGAAAGACGGTATGCAGTGGATCGGATCTCGGAAGAAGTTCTTTATCCCCGTGCATGTACTCTCGCGTGTGTTCCGAGGGAAGTTCTTGGAGAGATTGAAGAAAATGTACAACGATGGACGACTCAAGTGTGTTGGAAAGGTCAAGGCTTTCGAGAGCAGGAGAGAGTTCCAAAAACTCTTCGATCGTTTGTTCAGAAAGGGATGGGTTGTGTATGCAAAACAACCGTTTGGCGGTCCCGAGCAGGTGCTTGCCTATCTGAGCCGATACACACACCGGGTTGCGGTAAGCAACCATCGGCTGGTGAAGATGACCGACGGTACGGTGAGCTTCCGATGGAGGGATTACGCTGATGGGAACAAGGAAAAACTCATGACCATTGAGGCATGCGAGTTCATCCGACGTTTCTTGTTGCATGTGTTGCCCGACGGCTTGTGCAAGATTCGATATTATGGTTTCTTGAGCAATCGAAACAGGAAACATCAGCTTGAACGATGCAGATTATTGCTCGACATCGCTATGCCCACAGAAGATCCCGCTCCTGTCTCCTGGCAAGATACGCTCCTTAAGCTGACAGGCATAGACATTCGCATCTGCCCAAGCTGTCAGAAAGGGCGGATGCAACATTATCGCTTACTCAAACCGTTGCCACATGCACCACCGTAGAAGTGACAGATACATACTACCAGGGGGTAAAAAAGAGAGGCAATGGGTAGGTACGCCCTCTGGGGGTGATTTTGGTGCAGAAGACAAGCCGAGGCGGTCCTTCAGTCGCATCTCTGGCATTGCCGTAGGAATATTTAGTGATACAAACTCTTTTAAAAACAAGGATGAGGGCCGCATTTGATATTGAATCCCCATATCGATACCCGCTCAGCGGCTTCGTCCAACATAATTTTATCCTTCATTGAGCCTCAGGGGTCAACTCTACGTCAACATTCTCCTGACTCAAAGACGGATAAAATCCTTAACGTTAGGCGCTATTTGCGTGCTGGACTTTTTCTTGTTTCGAACCGAATAACAATATCATTGGACTTCTAAGTATGGTGCAACAACTATCATTCCCACCTATTGGACCACCTTTCGTACCGCAGGTACGAAAGGTATTCATCGTACATGGTAGAAACCACCGTGTTCGAGACAGCATTGATCTTTTTCTGACCAAAGAACTTAAACTCAATACTGTCGTCATGGAAGCTGGAGCGAATGAGGGACGAACTCTACCAGAAAAGTTCGAGGCACTTGCTGCTCAGTGTTCCTTTGCTGTCTTCATTATAACTCTCGATGATTCACTTACCGATAATTCGAATGGAAAGAAGATAAAGAGACCGAGACAGAATGTGGTTTTAGAGGTGGGTTACTTTTGGGGAAAACTCGGTCGCCAAAAGCGAGTGGTGTTTCTTGTTGAGGAAGATGCACAAAGAGACTTGCCGTCCGATATAGACGGGATCGGCTGGATCCCGATTACTCAAGATTTAGCGCTGACGAAAGATAAATTAAAGCAAGAACTACGTGCGGCTCACTTAATCAAATAAATGCATTGGTTAGAATCTCGCACGCAAACAGCGCCTAACAAGCAAAATAATGACGCACAGATTTATTCAAGATTTAAAAAACCAACGTTCGGCACATCAGCTCAATACTTTTGTTCACTAAAATGAGAGTCGTATGTTAGCACAAGTAGTGCATTCTTTTGCCGAACGTTATGTGCCATTGCATATACTATTATAG
>CAYGXH010000400.1:0-3304 GCA_964353675.1 uncultured Chlorobiaceae bacterium | reverse complement strand
ACCCCTACCACTGATCCATTTACAATGGGAGTTTTCGCGATACCGATGCTTCTGCTTTATGAATTGAGCATCGGAATAGCGGCGATGGCAAAGCGTAAAAGAGAAATTTCAGGGTTAGCAGGATAAGGGATAATGTTATGGATATTAAAGACATCATCCTGCCAATACACACCGAGCTTGAAACATTCGAGGATCATTTTCGTCTCGCAATGCGGTCAAAGGTTGCCTTCGTCGATATTATTGCGCGTTACATCATAAAACAAAAGGGAAAGCGGATCCGGCCGGCGCTTGTTCTCCTTTCTGCAAAGGCGTGCGGCGAAGTTAACGACAGCACATACCGCGGCGCATCCCTCGTTGAAATACTTCACACAGCCACGCTCATTCATGACGACGTTGTTGATGAAGCAAATACGCGGAGAGGATTTCCATCCATCAACGCCCTATGGAAAAACAAGATTGCCGTCCTTATGGGCGACTACCTCCTTGCCAAGGGGCTGCTATTATCACTTGATAATAACGACTTTCAGTTCCTTAAGACGACATCGGAATCGGTGCGGCGGATGAGTGAAGCGGAAATTCTCCAGATCAAAAAGAGCAGAGACCTCGACATTGATGAAGCTACATATTTCCGGATAATCTCCGGGAAAACGGCTTCTCTAATTGCTACGTGCTGTGAAATCGGCGCAGCGAGTGTGACAGGTAATCCAGATATCCACCGGCAGATGAACAAGTACGGCGAGATTCTCGGTATGATATTTCAGATGCGCGATGACCTGCTCGATTTTACGGGACGCAGGAGTATCACCGGCAAACCCACCGGTTTAGACATGAAAGAGAAAAACCTCACATTGCCGCTGATTCATTCGCTATCCAAGGCACCATCCGGACAGCGGCGGGAAATCATCAGAATTATAAAAAACGGGGCACGGAAAAAAGATCTCATGAAGGTAATCGACTTTACTCACGAATACGGAGGGGTCGATTATACAGTGAAGAAAGCAAATGAGTATTCTAGGCAAGCCCAGGAAATTTTACAGTCACTCCCACAATCCCCTTCCAAGGATACCCTCTTGCATTTTATAGATTTTGTGATGGAAAGAAAAAAATAGGTCCATCCCCGCTATCCAACAGCTTTTCTCCCAAATTAATTCTACAATTTAAACAGGATACGATGTCACCTTTCGGCGCTCCGGCCGGTATTATTCTTTGCTTCTCTCCACCGGTCTGACGATCAGTACCGGACACGGCGCCTTACGAACGACCTTCTCGGTGGTACCGCCGAACAGAAGATGCTCGACGCCCGAATGTCCGTGAGTAGCAATGATAATAATATCGATACCTTCCTCGGCGGCGGTCTTTATAATTTCTAGGTATGGTTTCCCGGTGCGGACGATCGTCTTTACAGAGGAGGTTTCCCCGACAAGGGCGTTGGCGAGATTATCCAGTTCGGCTTTACCCCGTTCCCGCAATTCATTCTCTATGCTCGGAACGGCAACCTGGCCGAAGCTGAAGTCGGCAGGGTAGATCGTGGGTTCAACGACGTAAACAAGAATGAGTTCGGAATTAAATTTACCGGCAAAGGATATTGCGTACTGCAGCGCTTTTTTTGAATGTTCAGAAAAATCTATTGGTACCAATATCCTATTCACATCTGACCCGAATCTGTCGGTTGTAGTTTTTCGTGGTATCATATTGTTTTTTGCTTTCTTCCCTCTCAATTTCATTACAACCTCTCCTTTCAATTATATTGTAGATTGTAATTATTTTCGTACATTTGAAATCCGTTTAAATGCAGAAAATCGCAGTTATTGGAACAACAATTCATAGATCCGCCTGATATAATCGATACGTTTTGTAACGTTCTGCATTCAGAACTTCTGCTGCTCTGTTCATCATCACATTATCTTCCAGCACCCACCCGGCTTCGCCGTTGGAGTAACCTTTCGCGATGCCGCGCCGTGCTGTCTCATAAAATAATACACTAGATGCGCCGGTCTTCTGATGTTCACGGATGACGCCGAGTACTACAATGCGGACCCAATTTATTTTCTTCTTGTGCAGAAACCAACGAACTATCCCCGGCAGGAGGTATCCGCCGCGGTTATGCTTCAGAGCTATGTTCAGATCAGGCACACAGAGAGAGAAACCGATTATTTCACCTTTATATTCCGCGATGAGGAGAAGATCGGGATCTATAACCGGTCGTAAATAATGTGCAAGTGCATCGAACTCTGCATCCGTCATCGGTACAGCGCCCCAGTTGTACTGCCAGGCTCTGTTGTACACGCTCTTAATGACATTGATCTCTTTCCAAAAGTTCTTTATGTCGACGCTTCTGAACGTCAGTCCCTCTATGCGCCGAACCCTTTCAACTACCTTCTGAAGTCGGTCACTGAAAACCTTATCTTTACAAAGATAGTACGAATAGAGATCTTTCACCTTTACCAATCCTGAACCTTCGATAAGATTTGTATAGTATCGCGGATTGTAAGGCATGAGGATAACAGGTGAACGATCAAATCCTTGGACGAGGAGGCCATATTCATCGTTGACAGAAGGATTAGCCGGACCTCTTATTGCTGTGGCGCCTCTGGATTTTAGCCAGGATTTCGCTGTTTCGAATAAGGTATTTGAAACATGCTGATCATTGATGCACTCGAAAAATCCGAAGAAACCAATCTTTTCCTTGTGTTCTATGTTGTGATTATGGTTAAGGATTGCCCCGATACGGCCAACCAGTTCCCCGTTCCTCTTTGCAAGGAAAAATTCTGCATCAGCATGTTGGTAGAAAGGATTGCGTTTTCTGTTGATTAACTTCCTGCGTTCTATCAGGAGCGGCGGGACCCAGAGCGGATCATCAGCGTATATTTTCCAGGGCAACCGGACAAACATTTCCACATCACGTCTGGAAACAATCGGTTGTACGCTAATTTCATTCATCCGTACAAAGTTTTAAATGATGCCGAGCATTTTTCCGGTTTTCTTGAAGACATCGAGAATGGTATTGAGATGCTCCTCCTCGTGAGTCGCCATGTAGCTTGTTCTCATCATCTGCAGTCCCTGCGGAACACCCGGACTGATGAAAACGTTCACGAATACACCGCCCTCAAACAACTCTTTCCAGAATTTAAAAGCAATGAGATCATCGCCGATGATGACCGGGACGACAGCAGACTGCCCGTCAATAACATTAAATCCGAGGCTCTTGAATCCCTTCCTCATTTTATCCGCATTGCTGATCAACCTTGTGATGCGTTCCGGTTCTTCCTTGAGAATATCGAGAGCTGCTAGTGCGGCAGCCACG
>CAYGXH010000399.1:0-3309 GCA_964353675.1 uncultured Chlorobiaceae bacterium | reverse complement strand
GACGGCGCTATTGTGCTTGATACGTCCCAATTAACGATCGATGAACAGGTTGATTTTATATTGGATAAGGTAAAAAGGATTACGAACGGAACGGATGATAGTACGCATTGATCAGAGCGCCGGCTTTTGCTGGGGTGTTATCAGGACAATCGACATCGCGGAGACAAAATTAAAGGAGAAAGAGAAGGACAGCAATCTCTACGTCCTGGGCGATATCATACACAATCCGATGGAAATCGACAGGCTCGAGAAGGAAGGATTGAAAACGATATCCCTTGCCGAATTGTCCGGTATCCGCGACGGAAAAGTCTTAATCCGTGCACACGGCGAACCTCCCTCTACCTTCGAAGAGGCGAAAAGACTTGGCGTTGAATTAATCGATGCAACATGCCCGGTTGTTCGTAAGGTCCAGGAACGTCTCCGCAAGTTTTACGTCGAAGGGTATCAGGTCGTTATATATGGAAAAAAAGACCACGCGGAAGTAGTCGGACTCGTAGGGCAGACGAACGGCGAAGCGATCGTCATCAAATCGATCGATGAAATCGACGCGGTTGACGTAAGAAGAAAGACGGTTCTCTTTTCACAGACAACGATGGACAAACAGACATTCCATCGTTTGAAGGAAGAATTTCAAAATAGAATCAAAGATCTTGTAATTGAAAGCTTCGAGGAACAGGTGTGCGATTTCTACGCGAAAGATACCATCTGCGGTCAGGTTTCGGGGCGTGAAAAGAAACTGCGTCAGTTCGCCAGCGAGAACAACATCATGATCTTCGTCGCAGGCAGGAACAGCTCGAATGGAAAAGTTCTTTACCAGATATGCCGTGACGAGAATCCGCGGACTTACTTCGTGGAAAATGAAACGGAAGCTAAATCCGAATGGCTGGACGGAGTCGACACAGTTGGAATAAGCGGAGCAACCTCCACCCCCCAGTGGCTCATGGGACGGGTGAAAACGCGTATCGAAGAGATGTTAGGTATCGCTCAGGAGAGCGAAACGGAAGAGTATAACAAGTCATCATAAATTAACTGTTCTATTAAAATCGGAGTAACGTTACTGCGGGTAAGAGACGGTCGATGACTTCCGCCCCGCCGCGGGAACGGCTTCGAACAATTTTATAAATGTATTCAATAACATTTTAGGAGATTTAATGGCACTCGGGCACAACGGTACCACAGAGCAGGAAAAAACACTTTCAACGTCACTCGCCGATTCGCAGAGCGGAAAATCCGGGAATTCGGAACGGCGGCGGATAACAATATCTGAAATCGAAGAACGGGAATATTCTGAACAAGAGTACAAAGAGCTCTCAGAGCTGTACAATCAGACGTTCACCAACGTTCAGGAATCGCAGATAGTCAAGGGAAAGGTTGTCGCGATTACTGAAAACAACGTGGCGATCGATATAGGTTTTAAATCGGAAGGGCTTGTTCCTATAACGGAATTTCCAAACATCGACGAACTGAAGCCGGGGGATGAAATCGAAGTCTTCCTTGAAAGTGTTGAAAACAAAGATGGTCAGCTTGTGCTGTCGAGAAAACGCGCCGATTTCATGCGCACGTGGGAACGCGTGGTGAAAGCCTACGAAACGGGTGAGATTCTCACCGGTAAAATTTCACGGCGTATCAAGGGTGGATTGGTGGTCGACCTGATGGGACTTGATGCGTTTCTGCCCGGTTCCCAGATCGATATCAGACCCGTCCGCGATTTCGATCAGTTCATCGGTAAAACAATGGAATTCAAAGTAGCAAAAGTCAACCATCCGAATGAAAACGTGGTCGTCAGTCATAAGGTTCTTATTGAAGCAGAAATCCAGGAACAGCGTAGTGCGATACTAAACAGTCTGGAAAAAGGCCAGGTTCTGGAGGGAACTGTAAAAGCGATCACCGATTTTGGTGTCTTCATTGATCTTGGCGGTGTCGACGGTCTCATACATATTACGGATCTTTCCTGGGGGCGTATAAATCACCCGTCGGAAGTTTTAAAGCTCGATCAGACTATCAACGTCGTTGTGCTCGACTTCGATGAAGCGAAAAAGCGCATATCCCTCGGACTTAAACAACTTCAGCCGCATCCATGGGAAAATATCGAAACGAAATACCCCGTCGGAACAAAGGTTACCGGAAAAGTGGTATCCCTTGCCGATTACGGCGCATTCATTGAAATCGAAAAGGGCATCGAAGGTCTCATTCACATATCGGAAATGTCATGGACCCAGCACATCAAGCATCCGTCTCAGGTGGTCTCCATGGGTCAACTTATCGATGCGATAATTCTCAGTCTCGACAAGGAAAATAAGAAAATCTCACTTGGCATGAAGCAGTTGGAACCCGATCCGTGGCTCTCTCTGCTCGAGAAATATCCAATCAACTCAAGGCACGCCGGTACCGTCAGGAATCTGACAAATTTTGGTGTCTTTGTCGAACTTGAGGAAGGCGTCGATGGGTTAGTGCACATATCAGATCTCTCATGGACGAAGAAAATACGTCACCCCGGAGAAATGGTAAAGAAAAGCGAAAAGCTGGATGTCGTCATACTGGGCATCGATGTCGAACAGAGGAGAATATCGCTCGGACATAAACAGGTGAAAGATAATCCGTGGGATTCGTTCGGTGATGTGTATAAAATAGGAGTGGATACATCGGGTAAAATCGTACGTATCATTGAAAAAGGCGTCATCGTAGAGCTTCCGCTCGGCGTGGATGGCTTTGTGCCCGTATCACAGCTCGCAATGACACAACTGAAAAATATCAGCGATTCATTCCATGTCGGCGATGAACTCCCTCTCCGCATTCTGGAATTCGACAAGGAAAGTAAAAAGATAGTTCTTTCGGCAGTCGAATACCTGAAGCATAAGGAACAGAAGACCATCGACGAGTATGTGACGAAACATAAGCTCCCACCGATGACAGTGAAGGATGTCGCGGAGATATCCGGCAAACCTATTGAAATCCCGCCGGAAATACTTAATGAGCCGCCAACATCCGATTACATGATGTGATTCCATCATACGACCCTATGTTATCGCCTTGTTTTAAAAAGTCAGGCCGTGCATCTCCTCTCCTCATAGGAGAGCTTAACCACCGATTTTTATTGTGGTGGTGAGGAAGAGGTGAGTGAGATTATATAAAAAGCAATCAACAGTTATTTATAATAATCAAACACAGGTATCGGATAAGAATCGAGGACAACTTAATCCCACCTCACCTGTAATGGGGCTGACTAAAAAGCAATTATTACCGTCATTGCGAACGAAGTGAAGCAATACGACTCTTTAATATTCACTAATTTTATCGGATTGCTTCGTC